>JANMBA010000182.1:0-3395 GCA_031360105.1 Novosphingobium sp. | reverse complement strand
TCGATCTGGCAGGCCACGGTCAACAAGGTGTCGATCCGGTTCGCCTTGTTCAACCTGTCGACGATCTGCCTTGTGGTGATGGCCATCCATGCATTTCAACTGACTGCACTTCACACCGGGGGAATGTGAAATGATCCAAGCTGAAATTCTGAAGCCGCTCGCGATTCTGGCGATGTGGACCATGGTGATGTGGGTGTGGATGTACGCCACCCGCATTCCCGCAATCAACAAGCTGCCCAAACCAACTACGCCGGGCGCCGATCAAGGCTGGACCGGGGCGATGCTGGAAAGCCTGCTGCCGCGCGAAGTGCAATGGAAGGCGCACAATTACAATCATCTGCATGAAGCGCCGACGGTGTTTTACGCAGTTGCTCTGGCGCTGGCGATCACCGGCCATGGTGACGGGCTCAACGCCACAATCGCCTGGGCCTACGTGGCGCTGCGGATCATCCATTCGGTGTTTCAAGCCACGATCAACAAGGTGGCCCCGCGCTTTATCCTGTTTGCGCTGTCCAGCTTGTGCCTGATCGCCTTGTGCCTGCACTTGCTGATCGCGGTGTTCCATTGATCTGACGGCCTCCCCGCCAGTGCGGGGAGGCCGCATCAGAACGATTTGCGGAATTCCACCCGGATTACCCGGCCGCGCGAATCGAGGTAATCGGCTTGATAGGACAGCGGCACCGTGCCGCTTGCATCGGTCACCCGCTGGCGCGAGCCGAGCAAGTTCTCAAACCGCAGCGACAGCCGTGCACCTTTCAGGAACGGCACATCCTTGATCAGTTTGGGGCGCTGGTTGAAATCGAAGAACACGAACATTGTGATGTTGGTGACACTGCCAAACCGCAAATCGCTGGTGCCCGGCAGACCCGATGCCGCCACCGTGGTGGGCGAATTCCAGGTGCCCTGGATAAAGGTTCCCAGCCCTTTGTAGAACACGCCGCCGTTAAATTCGAGCGTATGGCGCGGGGTCCCGCCACTCGACAATGCAGCGCCGCCCAGCAGATCGAGCACTGGCCCGCCCGGAGCGACCAGAACCCGGCTGGTAAATTGCACAGTATCATAGACGCCCAGGCTCCAGCGCCCAGGTTGACCACCGGGACCGCCACCCAGCAGCGCGCCCATGCCGCCGCCACGTCCGCCGCCACTGCCACCCGAAGGTCGTCCACCGCCACCGCCGCCACGTCCGCCGCCGGGGAAAAGTCCACCGCCCGCGCCGCCTTCAGCCGCTTTACCGAACCCGCCCGAGGTATTGATCCCCGCGCGCAGCCGCGAGCCGTCTTGCCGCGTAAAGGTCACTGGGCGCTGATCGATGCTGACCAGTCGCCCGCTGCTTGGATCGCGGGTTACGCGGCCCGGAAAGGCCGCCTCAATCGCCGGGGTCAGCAACGGGAAGCTGGCGCTGACATTGTCCGAGCGGTTCTTGAAGTATTCGACGATCACGTTGGAATTCCTGATGAACGGCAGCTGCCAGTTGGCCGAGAATTTCAGATCGCGCTGCCGTTCTTTGAGCAGCGCGCGGTTCCCGCCCGCGGTAATCGCGACCAATGCGGTTTCGCCGCGGGTGAAATCATAGACCGGCACGTTGAAAGTGATCGCCGCTGGATTGCCCAACTGGGCCAGCGTTGGCGCGGCCTCGTTGACGATATAACTCGCCCCGAGGTTGAGCTTGGCCGTGGGTGCCCAAGTTAGCCCGGCGCTGTAATCATACAGCGAGCCGAAGTCCGAAAGACTATTCCACCCGCCGCTGAAATTTGCGGTCAGATCGCCGATCGCGCCGCCAAAATTGTCGCGGCGGCTGGTGATTGGCACCGAGACGTTTGTGCCAAGCGACAGATCGCCGCGCGCCAGACTGACCGCACCCAATGTGCTGCGACTGTCACTGCTCTCAATCCCTGACCAAGCATAACCTGCCTTCAGGGTCATGCCCACGGACCCGCCTGGCAGCCGCACCGGCCGCCCGATCAGTGTCGCCAGCGAAGTCAGCGAATCAATCTTGCTCGACGTCTGATCAAACCCGGCGTCGGGCAGCACTGGCAACGGCCCGCTGATCGGCACTGTCCCCGCCGCCGCTGCACTGACCAGTGATGTGGTTATCGCGCGCCGATCAAATTGCGAGTTGGTTTCGGTGTGCGACCCATCGACTGTGGTGTTGAGCTGCCATGTGCCAAGATAGGTGTTGTAACCTGCGCCCGTTTGGACCGTGCTGATGTGGCTCACCCGCTCCAGCGCGCCGGACAAGGTGCGCAGCACGCTGGCCCCGCTCGGGTCGGTCAGAACAACTGAATCGAGCCCTTGGAACGAGTGGCTGTCGGCCCGGCTGGCCGCCCCGCTCAGGCTCAGCGATCCGCCCAGTCCGTCCTTGCCAATGCCTTTGGTCCAGGCCGCGTTAAGTCCGAAATTGCGCGAATCGCTGATCAGACTGCGGTACTGCGCCTGCGCTGGATCGGTGTTCACGGTCGGCAGCGATGAAGCTTGCTGGATGACCCCGCGTTCGCTCTCGAATAGCGGGCTGGTATCATCGGTGCTGGCAGTCAGGCTGAGCCGCGCCGGACCGTCGATCCGGGTTAGCGAAGCCTCCAGCGCCGAAGTGCCGAACCCGCCCAACGTCGGCACCGAGTAGCCCGCTTCGACTGACCTGCTCTGAAACTTCGGCTTGAGGATCAGGTTGACCACGCGGCTATCGGGCGGAAACCCGTATTTCAGCGCAACGGATTCGGGCAGAATCTCGACCCGGCGGATCGCCTCAGGTGGGAAATTGCGCAATTCGCGAAAATTGGTAACGCGCTGACCATTGATCAGCACCAAAGGCATTCCGCCGCCACCGCGCCCACGGCCCGATCCGGTTTGCGGGCTGATCCGGGATAGCAGTTCGGAAACGGACGTTGCGCCGGTCGATTGAATATCGGCTTCGTCCAAGGTGGCGATCGGCACTTCGGCGGTATCGACCTGCCCGCGCAGGCTCGGCGCTGTCACCACGATATCGGTGCGCAGCGCCCCATCGGGATCTGCGCTTTCAGTGGCAATCTGGACTAACTGCGACTGGTCGTCACCATCGCCCACGGGCGGCGGTTCAGCGTTTTGTGCCAAAACCGGAGCAGCCCACAGAGCGAGCGGAATTGAGAGAATTTTGCGCATAGGATTTGTGCAATACTTCCATGCGATCACCCGCAGAGCGATCAGCTGTTTGTTACAAATGCTGCACTGGCGAAGAGCCGATCCACTGGCAAGGCGAGCTCGTGTAACAAATTGTCAGGGGTGCTACCGCTATCGACGAACGGCGGCTTGGTTCATTTTGCGCAGCCGCAGCTATGGCCTTTTGCTGCAAGCGCGGCTATGGGCGCGGCAATGAACCTCAGATTTAACGGAAACTAAGCCCGGATGGCGAAAGAAGAACT
>JANMBA010000316.1:0-3268 GCA_031360105.1 Novosphingobium sp. | reverse complement strand
GATTGCCCCGACCACGCTGCTGGTCGCAATCCTCACCGTCGCTGGCATGTTCCAGCTGTTTGCCGAACCTTATGTGATGACCCAGGGCGGCCCGGCACAATCGACCGTCACCGTGCTCTATTTCATGTACGAAGAGGGTTTTAAGTGGTGGAATCTGGGGTCCGGTTCGGCGGTCGCGATCATGCTGTTCCTGTGCATCATCGCTATCACGCTGGTCCAGTTGCGGCTGGCCCGGCGGAGCAATCAGCTGTGATCGCCCGCCGCGCCGGCTATTGGCCGCTAACCCTGCTCGCGGCTTTCGTTGCTTTGGTGACGCTTGCGCCCTTGCTGTGGATGGTTTCGGTGAGCTTCATGGCTCCGGGCGAGGCCGCGCAATTCCCGCCGCCGTTGCTGCCGGCGGCGCCGACGCTTGAAAACTATCGCCAGTTGTTCGTCGTCTACGGGATAGGACGCTATTTCGGGAATAGCCTGTTGCTGGCGACACTCGCGACGGGGCTGGCGCTGCTGTTCGTCGTTCCGGCGGGCTATGCTTTTGCCAAGCTGCGCTTCCAGGGCCGCGATGCAACGTTCCGCGCGCTGGTCGCGGCGCTGGTCGTGCCCGGGCAGATTGGTATGCTCCCGCTATTCCTCGAGCTCAAGTCGATGGGTCTGGTCAACAGCTATGCCGGGGCACTGGTGCCGTGGCTGGCGGGCATCTTCGGGATTTTCCTGGTGCGCCAATACTGCTTGTCGCTGCCCGACGAGATGCTTGAGGCGGCGCGCGTCGATGGTGCTAGCGAAGGGCGCATATTCCTTACCATCGTGCTGCCGACCCTGCGTCCGGTGATCGTCACACTGGCGCTGTTCGTCTTTCTTGGCAGCTGGAACGATTTTATGTGGCCGCTAATCGTGTTGTCCGATCAAAGCCTTTACACCCTGCCCGTCGCGCTGGCCTCGCTCAGCCGTGAACATGTTCAGGACAACGAGCTTATGATGGCGGGATCGGTCGTTACCACTCTGCCCGTGCTGATCCTGTTCCTAGCGTTGCAGCGCCACTACATGGATGGGCTGCTGGCGGGGAGCGTCAAGGGTTGAGCGGCGTGTGGCGGCTTGTCGCGACACTGAGCTCGCTGGCAGTGCTCGGCGCTGCCCCTTCGCCTGCGCCGGTCCTCAGCGATGGCATGGATACACTGGCGTTATGGCGGGGGGAAGGGTCGGACAGCGTTGCCGCCACGTCTGAGGCGGTTCCGGGCGATGGCGCGGGCAAGGCGGTTGCGCTCAAATACGATTTCGGCCGCGTCTCGGGCTATGCCTTCATGCGCCGCAAGGTCGCGTTGGTCTTGCCCGAACGTTTCGAGTTGCGCTTTCGCCTGCGCGGCACCGGCGAACGCAACGATCTGCAGGTGAAGCTCACCGCTGGTGACACGGTCTATTGGAAGACCTCTCCGAACTACAAACCTCCGGCGGAATGGACCGAAGTTCGCATTCCCTCGTCCGAAATTGCCTTTGCATGGGGGCCGGACCCGGCAGCGAAGCTCGCCGCAATCGACGGCATAGAATTCGTCGTCGCGCGCAATCGCGGCGGCGGTGCAGGCCGGATCGAAATCGACCAGCTCGAAATCGTCGTTGCCAGTGGAGTGGCACAGCCAATCACGGCGAAGCAGGCCGATCCCAATGCCGCGCTGTTTGCGCTCGTCAAGGCCGCGCCGCGGGGAGCTTACCCTCGCGCGTTTCTCAATGAACAGCCGTACTGGACGTTGGCGGGAAGCGACGGCGGCAAGATGGCCGCGCTGATATCCGAAGACGGGGCGATCGAGCCATTCAAGGGCGGGTTTTCGATCGAACCTGCGCTAACAGTTCAGGGCCGACGCTACACTTGGGCCAATGTGCAGTCGCGGGCCATGCTGGCAGACGGTTACCTGCCGGTGCCTTCGGTTGAATGGAAAGCGGGCGATGTCAAACTGGTGACGACGCTGCTGGTCGATCCGCGCGGCGAAGGATTGCGCGCCGGTTTCACTCTGACCAATCGGAGCAAAGCCACGCGGCTGGTCGGGCTCGACCTGGCGGTGCGACCCTGGCAGGTCAATCCGCCGGCCCAATTCCTGTCGCAGCGCGGCGGGTTCAGCCCGATCGCGGAGATTGCCCGTCAAGGCGCGGGTCTGACGATCACGTCCCCGGCAACCAATGATGCGCCCGCAGTGACCCGCACGATTACAGCTTCGACAGTCCCGGATGTCGTAACGACCGGAGATGTAGGCGGGCCGTTTTCGCCGCTGGGCACGGCGACGCTGAAATCCGCTCAATCACGGGCCAGCGCCGTGCTGTCGTATCGCTTCACTTTGCGGCCCGGAGCAAGCCGCTCGATCTCGCTGGCCGTGCCGCGAGAAAGCGCCGCGATCACGCCATGGCCGCAGCTCCAGGCCGCGACGCTGTCCTACTGGCGCGAACGGCTCAACCGGGTTCGAGTCCGCGTGCCAGCGGCGTATCAAGCGGTCGCCGACACCATGCGCAGCACGCTGGCGCAGATCCTGATGAGCCGGGAGGGCCCGATGCTCAAGCCCGGCACCCGCAGCTATGACCGGGCGTGGATCCGTGACGGCGCGATGATGGCCGAAGGGCTGCTGCGGATGGGCAGCCCCGCTGAGGCGGGCCACTTTGCCGACTGGTACCGCAGCCACTTGTTCGATAGCGGCAAGGTGCCGTGCTGCGTCGATTTTCGCGGCGCCGACCCGGTGCCTGAAAACGACAGCCAGGGTGAATACATTTTCCTGATTGCCGAACTTCATCGCTACAAGGCTGATCGCGCCGCGCTGGAGGCTCGTTGGCCATCGGTGCTAGGAGCGTGGCAACATATGGAGCGGCTGCGTGCATCCACGCGCACTCCAGCCAATCTCGCCGCGGAAAAGCGGATGCTGTACGGCCTGATGCCGCCTTCGATCAGCCACGAAGGCTATTCGGCCAAACCGCAGTACAGCTTGTGGGACGATTTCTGGGCGCTGCGCGGGTATCGCGATGCGGCTTTCCTGGCCGCGCAACTCAAAGCGCCAGAAGCGGATGCCATCGCTGCCTCGCGCGATCAATTCGCTGCCGATCTCAAGGCGGCGATCACCGCTTCCGCTGCGCTTTGGCGCATCGATTACATTCCCGGAGCCACCAGCCTGGGCGATTTCGACGCCACTTCGACCACCGTGGCGCTCGACCCCGGCGGCGCGCGCGGTGATCTCGATCCAGCGATGCTCGAAGCCACGTTCGAGCGTTACTGGCGCGAATTCACCGCCCGCCGCGACGG
>JANMBA010000302.1:0-2003 GCA_031360105.1 Novosphingobium sp. | reverse complement strand
AGCCGCCCATCGGCCAGCGCCGCGCCGTACAGCTGATCGAGCCGGGCGACGCCCTCCGCCAGCATCCTTGGCACCCCCGCCTCGTCATTGGCCGACAGTGTAAAGCCGCCAAGAAAGGTATTGTCGGGGCCATAGCGCGCTGAAAAGGTGCCGCGCACCGGCCCGCCCGGCCATTGCCGCTCAAGCCGGGCTTCGGGCACGATCACATCGCTCGCGCCGAACTGGTCGAGCACATTGCGCCACCACGCCCGGCTGCGCCGACCGGGCTGGCCCGCAGTCAGCAGCAGCGAATCGCCGCCCGCGCCCACCGGGCGAACATAGTCGATCCCGCTGGTTCCGGCGCGGTATTCGGCCCAGGCCTTTTGCCATGGACCCTTGATCTCGAACACTTGCGCGGTGCCGCCCGAAAAGAGCACCGGGATCACCAGCATCGGCGCGGAATGCTTTTGCCCGCTGGCGTCAGTGCCCAGATATTGCCCGGCGCGCGACCGATCGAACACGACGCTCAGCGTGGCGATATAACGGCGCGGCCCGATTTGCTCGCGCTCCACCACAATCGCGGAGACCATCGCTTGAATCGAAGCATCGGGCATGGCCGGGCCATTGGCCTGCTTCCACGCCTCCCGTGCGGCCAGTTCCCAGCCCTTCATCCGGGCTTCCTGGCCGTCCGCACCCGAAGTGTTGACCGCGATCCCGTTGATCTGGATGTCCGAGCTGGTGGCCAGCGGCACGATCCCGCGATCACCCTCGATCTGCGCCCACAATCGCGCTGGGCCGAGCGCCAGAACCAGCCCACCGAGCACCAGGCCGAGCACGCCAAGCAGCGCGGCGGCAGGTCCGGGGCGCCTGCGGGAGACGGTCAAGATGGGCAAAGCGCTGTGCATCGGGGAAAACAGGGTGCCTTTTGCCCAAACGCGCATGGAAATCCAAGCGCGAAAAGGCTAGGCGGCTGCAATGCCGAATAATCCGCCCCCCAAGAGCTACAGTTATGAGAGCGCTGGCGTCTCGATCGCCGCCGGGAATGCCTTGGTCAAGGCGATCGGCCCGCTGGCAAAAAGCACCGCCCGGCCGGGCGCTGACGCCGAACTTGGCGGGTTCGGCGGGTTCTTCGATTTGAAGGCGGCGGGCTACCAAGACCCACTGCTGGTGGCGGCCAACGATGGGGTCGGAACCAAAGTTAAACTGGCGATCGACCATGATCGTCACGACCGGATCGGCGAAGACCTGGTCGCAATGTGCGTCAACGATCTACTGGTGCAAGGCGCGGAGCCGCTGTTCTTCCTCGATTATTTCGCAACCGGCAAACTCGACAATGGCGTTGCAGAACGCGTGGTCGCTTCGATTGCTGAAGGCTGCAAGATCGCCGGCTGCGCCCTGATCGGCGGCGAAACGGCGGAGATGCCGGGGATGTACGCCGCGGGCGACTATGACCTGGCGGGCTTCTGCGTTGGCGCGGTTGAGCGCGGCGAGCAACTGACCGGCGATCAAGTCGCAGCGGGCGACGTGCTGCTGGGCCTGGCCAGTTCGGGAATTCATTCGAACGGCTATTCGCTGGTGCGGCGAATGGCGGAGGATCTCGGCTGGCGGATGAACCGCCCGGCGCTGTTCGATCCCGACCGGCTGTTGATCGACTGGTTGATCGAACCGACCAAAATCTACGTGAAGAGCCTGCTGCCGGCCGTGCGCGGCGGGCGGATCCACGCCTTGGCGCATATCACCGGCGGCGGCTTGCTTGAAAACGTCCCCCGGGTGCTGCCCGCCGGGCTGCACGCGCGGATCGATGCGGGCGCGTGGGAGCAATCGCGGTTGATGGCGTTCCTGCAAGCGCAGGGCAATATCGAACCGGCTGAAATGGCGCGCACGTTCAATTGCGGGATCGGCATGGTACTGGTGGTCGCGCCAGAGGATGCAGGCGGTGTCGCCGCTGAATTGACTGCGGCGGGCGAGCAGGTTCACGTAATCGGCGCGGTTGAACCGGGGACGCGCGGCTGCACCGTCGTCGG
>JANMBA010000291.1:0-5899 GCA_031360105.1 Novosphingobium sp. | reverse complement strand
ACGATGCTGGCCCCGATGAACGTCAGCAGCGGCATCCCGATAAACCCGGCGGTTATCGTCAGCAGCTTGAACGGGATCGGGGTCGCGCCTTTGATCATGATCACTTCGGCGCCGTATTGGCGCAAGTAACAGGCCGCTTTGGGAAAGTTCTCGGTCAGCCCCAACAGCGCCAGCAACTGCGTGCCGATGGTATCATACAGGAAATGCCCGATGGCATAGCCCAGCAACCCGCCCGCGACCGAGGCGGCGGTGGCGACCAGCGCAAAACGCAGCGCTTTTTTGGGCTCGGCCAGGCACATCAACCCCAGCAACGGGTGCGGTGGGATCGGAAAGAAGCTGGCCTCGACAAAGGCAAACAGCGCCAGCCACCACACTGCGCGGCGATCGGCGGCTTTGGCGATGGTCCAATTGTACAGCCGGCGCAGCATGGCAGCTCCTGATCAGGGAAAAACTAGTGGCGCCTGCTTAGTGAGGCGGGCACGGGGCGACAAGGTCCGTCGGTATATAACCATATTGGCACTTTATGATTGACATCGTAACGCTCTTTGGGTACATAACTGGAACATCGCGAAAAACCGAGTCGCTTCGGCAATATCTGACCAGGTGCGACTGGCGATTTCCCATCAATGATCCGGACCTCCCTGTATGGCGGAAACCCGCAAGCCCGGCACCCGCCCAACCGGCGGGGCGCGCCCGCACCCGACCTTTGCCCAGTGGTCAAAACTATTTTTGGCCGAACTTGCGGCAACCTCCAACGTCACCGCCGCCGCACGCAAAGCGAAGGTATCGACCTGGACCGCCTATGAAGTGCGGCGCAAGAACCCGGAAT
This sequence comes from Novosphingobium sp., assembly GCA_031360105.1. Taxonomy (GTDB): domain Bacteria; phylum Pseudomonadota; class Alphaproteobacteria; order Sphingomonadales; family Sphingomonadaceae; genus Novosphingobium. Next base: position 5,070 of record JANMBA010000291.1, on the reverse strand, counting down.
TTGGTCGCCAGTGGCAACAGGCGCTGTGCGAGGGGTACGACCACCTTGAAATGGAATTGTTGCACCGTTTGCGGGCCGGCGAAGTTAAGCCGGCCAGCGGCGCAAAACGCGGGGTCCGCGCCTTTGATAATGCCACAGCTTACCGCTTGCTGGTGGTTCACCGCGAAGCGGCGGCGAAACAGCGCGCCATCAAAGGCAACACTGATTCCGAAGCGATCATTCTGGCAATCAACGCCAAACTGGAACAGATGCGCCAGCGCCGCCTCGCCGCTCCTGCGCAGGTGACCGATGCCGAATCATGAACTGCTCGAATATCTGATGGGCCTGCCCGAAGCCGAGCGGCTCAAGGAACTGCGCAAGCTATCAGACCCCGAACGCCGGGAATTTCGCAGTCATTGGCGGCTGTGGGCGCGCACCAGTCAGCTGGCCCCGCCGGGCGACTGGCGCACTTGGCTGGTCATGGCCGGGCGTGGGTTCGGCAAAACTCGCGCTGGTGCCGAATGGGTGCGCGGTTTGGCCGATGCCGATCCAGCGGCCCGAATCGCGCTGGTCGCCGCATCGCTGGGCGAGGCCCGCGCGATTATGGTGGAAGGCGAAAGCGGTTTGCTGGCGGTCTGCCCGGACAGCCACTTTCCGGTGTTCGAACCGTCACTCAAACGCCTGACTTGGCCGAACGGCGCGCAGGCTTCGCTTTATTCGGCGCAGGAACCCGAAAGCCTGCGCGGTCCGCAGCACAGCCATGCCTGGTGCGATGAAATTGCCAAATGGGACAATGTCAGCACCAAAGCCGAACGGACGTGGGACAACCTGTTGCTCGGCCTGCGGCTGGGCACCGATCCGCGCTTGATGGCCACCACCACCCCGCGCGCGGTGGCGTTGGTCCAACGGCTGAACAATGCCCCGCCCAGCGACGTGATCGTGACGCGCGGGACCACCGAGGACAACCGCTATAACCTGCCGCCGCGCTATATCAGCGACATTCGCCGCGAATACGGCCGGACGCTGCTCGGGCGGCAAGAGCTTGACGGCGAATTGATCACCGATGCGCCCGGCGCGCTGTGGACCCGCGCGCTGATCGAAGCCGCGCGCGAAACCGTGGCCTCAAGCCCAGCGGTGCGAGTGGTGGTGGCGGTCGATCCGCCCGCTTCGGCGGCCGGGGATGCCTGCGGAATTATCGTCTGCGCGCTGGGCGAGGACGGGATCGCTCGGGTGCTCGCCGATGCCAGCGTGGAGAAAGCCAGCCCTGAACGCTGGGCCCGCACAGTGGCAGTTACCGCAGCCGCCTGGTCCGCCGACCGCGTGGTGGCCGAGGCGAACCAGGGCGGCGCGATGGTCGGCAGCGTGCTGCGCGCCGCCGAGATCGCGCTGCCGCTCAAACTGGTCCACGCGTCCCGCGGCAAAGTCGCCCGCGCCGAACCGGTTGCGGCGCTTTATGAGGCCGGCCGCGTGCGCCACGCCGGGATCTTTCCCAAGCTCGAAGACGAGCTGTGTGGGCTGATCGCGGGAGGGCGTTACGAAGGCCCGGGCCGCTCCCCCGACCGCGCCGATGCGCTGGTCTGGGGGCTGAGTGAACTGCTGCTGGGGCGGCGAGGTGAACCGCGGATTAGGGTCAGTTAATTCGGCTCCGTTCGTGTCGAGCGAAAGGTATTTTGATTATGAAAGGCTCCTCCATGTCCTTCCTTCAGACGCTGGCCGCCGCCTTTAAGGGCGCGGACAGCCGCGTGCCATTGGCGCGCAGTTTCACTTCGCCGTGGTTGTTTGGTGATCTGGGCGATGCCCGGGCGCCGTTCAATTATGCCCAGGCGGTCAAGCGCGCTTACCTTGAAAACCCTGTTGCCCAGCGCGCGGTGCGGCTAGTGGCCGAGGGGATCGGCGGGGCGGCGCTGGCCGACAGCGATCCCGAGCTGACCGCTTTGGTGAAAGCAACCAGCGCCGGGCAATCGCTGCTGGAAACGCTGGCCAGCCAGTTGCTGCTGCACGGCAATGCCTACGTCCAGGTGATCAAGGACGGCGCGGGGCGACCGGCCGAGCTGTTCGCGCTGCGGCCCGAACGGGTGAGCGTGATTGCGGGCAGCGACGGCTGGCCCAGCGGCTATACCTACAAAATCGGCGACAAAGTGCTGACGATCCCGCTGCTCGATGAAGATGCCTCGCCCAATCTGATCCACATCAAGTATTTCCACCCGGCCGACGATCATTACGGCGCGGGCTGTCTGGCGGCGGCCGACGGGGCGGTGGCGACGCACAATGCCGCTGCGTTCTGGAACCGGATGCTGCTGGAAAACGCCGCGCGGCCATCTGGCGCGCTGGTCTATGATGTCGGCGATGGCGGCGGCCTGTCGCCCGATCAGTTCGACCGGCTTAAAAGCGAGCTGACCGAAGCCTATGCCGGGCACGCCAATGCCGGGCGGCCAATGCTGCTTGAAGGCGGGCTGAAGTGGCAGGCGCTGAGCCTGACCCCGGCGGATATGGACTTTGCCACGCTGAAAGCCGCCGCAGCGCGCGATGTGGCGCTGGCCTTCGGGGTGCCGCCGATGCTGCTCGGGCTGCCGGGCGATGCGACTTATAACAATTACCGCGAGGCCAACCGCGCGCTGTGGCGGCTGACGCTGTTGCCGCTGGCCGACAAGATCTTTGCCGCGCTGGGTGAAGGTCTGGTCACGTGGTTTCCAGATGCCGCGCTGGCAGTCGATCTCGACCGGGTGCCCGCCTTGGCCGAAGACCGCGAGCGGCTCTGGACGCAAGTCAGCGGCGCGAGCTTCCTCAGCGATGGCGAAAAGCGCGTGATGCTCGGGCTGCCGGCCCAGCAAGTTGCTGCGGTGCAAAATTGAAAGAACATACCATGAACAGAGACGAGATGGTCGCGCGGCTGGTCGAGCAAGCCAGCCACGAGGGCGCTGATCTGGTGACGCTGCGCGCAATTATCGAGGAAGCCAGCGAGCTGGGCGCCGAGCGGGTGCTTAGCCGGATGGGCCTGGGTGACCCCGCCGCCTTGGCCGACTTGTCCGAGCTGCGCCAACTGCTGCAAGCGTGGCGCGATGCCAAGGCCAGCGCGCGGCAAGCGGTGATCGCCTGGGTGGTGCGCGGGGCCCTGGCCTTGCTGCTGCTGGGGATCGTGATCCGCACCGGCGCGACAGGCTTGCTCAAGTGAGCCTCAAATTCGCGGGCTATGCCGCCTTGTTCGATAAGCGCGACGCCGGGCGCGATTCGATCCGCCCCGGCGCCTTCGCGCGCACGCTGGCCGAACGCACCGGCCCGCTGCCGCTCTATTGGCAGCACCGACCCGACCAGCGGATAGGCTGGATCGATGAAGCGGCCGAAGACGAGCGCGGGCTGAAAGTGATCGCCAGCATTGACAATCCCGGCGGCGGCGCGGCGGCGGCGCTGAAGCGCGGCGCGGTAACCGGGCTGTCGTTCGGATTTCGGGCGCGCGAATCTAATCGCACCGCCGCTGGCCGCGAACTGACCGATGTCGATCTGTTCGAAGTCAGCTTGGTCTCGCACCCCATGCAGCACGGCGCGCGGGTGCACCTGATTGCATGAAGCAAGTTCTGTTTGAAGACCCACTGCCCTTCCTTTTCCCCTCCCACAGCAAGGTGAATACCCCATGAATCATGAATTTCCCGATCAGGCGCTCGATGCCTCGTTCGATCTCGTTGCCCGCCAGGATGCGGCTGATCAGGCGCTGGGTGCGCTGCGCTCGGACGTTGAAGAAGTGAAAGGCCGGCTTGACCGCGCTGCGCGTCAACCGCGCCCGGAACTGGGCGGCGCGGCTTCAATCAGCCCCGAACTGAAGGGCTTTGTCGATGGCTATTTGCGGCTCGGTCGCACCGCCGAATTGAAATCGGTCACCGGCGCGGCGGCAGCCGACGGCGGTTTTGCTGTCCCGCGTGAAATCGACGCGATGATTGCGGCGCAGTTGAAGACGATCAGCCCGATCCGTTCGGTCGCGCAGATCGTCCAGACCGGCACGGCCGGCTACCGCAAGCTGATCACCAACAGCACCGCCAATTCGGGCTGGGTCAGCGAAACTGGTGCGCGTCCTGAAACGCTGACCTCGAAGTTCAACGAAATCGTCCCGCCGATGGGTGAGCTGTACGCCAACCCTTCGGCCAGCCAGGCGATGCTGGACGATGCAGCGTTTGATCTGGAAGCGTGGCTGGCGGACGAGATCGCGACCGAATTTGCCCGGGCCGAGGGCGCTGCCTTTATCAACGGCAGCGGCACCAATCAGCCCAAGGGCTTTTTGCAGGTGCCAACCGCGCTGACCGCCGATGCGACCCGCGCCTTTGGCACGCTGCAGCATACGGTCACCGGCAACGCTTCGGGGTTCGATACCACGCCCGAGCTCAAGCTGATCGATCTGGTCCACTCGCTGCGGGCCGGGCACCGCCAAGGCGCAGTGTTCGTGATGAACACCAAGACGCTGGCGGCAGTGCGCAAGTTCAAGGCGGCTGACGGATCGTTCCTGTGGCAGCCGGGCATCTTCGAAAACGCCCCGGCGCGGCTGCTGGGCTATCCGGTGATCGAGGCCGAAGACATGCCTGATGTGGCCGCGAACGCGCTGCCGATCGCCTTCGGCAACTTCCGCAACGGCTATATCATCGCCGAGCGCAAGACCACCGCGATCCTGCGCGATCCCTATACCAACAAGCCCTACGTCAACTTCTACGCGACCAAGCGGATCGGCGGGCAGGTGCTGGATAGCGACGCGATCAAGCTGCTCAAGATCTCGACGTAATCGGTTGGGGCCGGCTGCGGCCGGCCCCGCCACTACCCCCATTCAAATTCCCACACGGAGAACGCCATGAAGCGGGCCATTGTCACGCCAGCGGTCCTTGCGCCAGCCGCGCTAGCCGAGCTCAAGGACTGGCTCGGCATTACTACCGCTGGCGATGACGCGCAGCTAAGCGTGCTGCTGCGCGCCAGTCTGGAGATGTGCGAAAGCTTCACCGGACTGATGCCATTGCAGCAGACTTGCGAAGAAGTGTTGAGCGCGTCGAGCGACTGGCAATTGCTTAGCGCGCGGCCGGTGCAAGCGATCAGCGCGGTTGACGGCATCCCGGCTGA
>JANMBA010000267.1:0-5706 GCA_031360105.1 Novosphingobium sp. | reverse complement strand
CAGCATCCGCTGCATCTCGGGCTGGGCGCGCGCGCCATAGCGCAGGGCGAATTCACCGGGGCGATGGACTGGTACATGGACTATGCCGAGCGCCACGCGGCTGATGGCACGGAAGGCCGGTTGGTTACGGTGCACACCTTTGCGCAGGACTGGACCAGCTGGGAAATGCATCCCGCAGGCGATGAAGTGGTGCTGTGCCTGACCGGCGAAATGACGCTGCATCAGGAATTTGCCGATGGGCGCTGCGCGGCGGTGACCATCGGCGCGGGCGAGTATGCGATCAACCCGCCGGGGGTCTGGCACACTGCCGATATTTCCGGCGCGGCCAGCGCGCTGTTCATCACTGCTGGTCTGGGAACGCAGCACCGCCCACGCTGAACCACAGTCTGGGACGGGTAAACGCTGCGCCGGTCTTGCGACAATTGGCGACAAAACTCGGCGATTGCGGCATAGTAATGCGACACCATGCCGCTAGGCCGGGTTATAGAAGCCGCGCCGATCGCCCCCTCCCGTCGGTGTGCGCGGCTTCACCCAATCTGAACGCAGGAGTTGTTCGCATGAAGAAGTCTTTGATCGGCCTTACACTACTCGCACTGGGCGTTGCTGGCGGCGCTTATGCCGCAGAAACCATGCCGGGCGGCGATCCGCTGGGCGATAAGACCCAGACCAAGGCTGAATTCATGGCCAGAGGCGCGACGATGTTCGACAAGATGGATGTCAATCACGACGGCAAGCTGGATCAAGCCGATCGCGCGGCGCATGAAGGCCAGGCGTTTGATAATCAGGACGCCAATCACGATGGTTCGCTCTCGCGTGACGAATTCATGGCCGCACATCAACATGGTCCCGCCGCCGGTGGTCCCGATGAACGCGGCGGCGGCCGCAGCGATGGTCACAAGGGTGACCACGGCAAGCGTGGCGGCGGCATGATGATGATGAAAATGGCCGATACCAACAACGACGGCGCGGTCAGCAAGGACGAATTTCTCGCCGCGCATGGCAAGCACTTCGCTATGATGGACGCCAATCACGACGGCCAACTGACCAAAGCCGAACGCCAAGCCGCACGGGCAAAAATGGGCGGAATGGGCGGAATGCGGCACGGCGGTCCGCGCGGCGGGGCGCCGATGGGCGATCTGCCCCCGCCACCTGCAAACTGAAGCTGAGGGGCGCTTCCTGAATGGATCAGGCTGCCACCACCCGCTTGCTGCTGGTCGATGACGAAGCAGCGCTGCGCGAACCCCTGGCCGAGTATCTCACGCGCCAGGGGTTCAGCGTGACCGAGGCGGTGAGCGCGGCGCAAGCGCGCAGCCTGCTTAAGGTCGGGCTGCCCGATCTGGTGCTGCTCGATATCATGATGCCGGGCGAGGACGGACTGTCACTGTGCCGTCATCTGGCTGAGACCCACGCTATTCCGACGATTTTACTGACCGCCAAAGGTGAACCGACTGACCGCATCGTCGGGCTGGAAATCGGCGCGGACGATTATGTGGTCAAGCCATTTGAACCACGCGAACTGGTCGCGCGGATCCGCTCGGTGCTGCGCCGTAGCGCCAAGGGCGCAGACCCCGTGGCCGACGACGAGCTGTTCGAGTTCGAAGGCTGGCGGCTCGATCCGCTTAAGCGCCGGTTGAGCGACCCTGAAGGCGTGATGGTCTCGATCTCTTCGGCCGAGTTCCGCTTGCTGCTGGCCTTCCTCGAACACCCCCGGCAAGTGCTCAACCGCGACCGGCTGCTGGACATGGTCCAGGGCCGCGAGGCGCATTTGTTCGACCGCGCGGTCGATAATCAGGTCAGCCGCCTGCGCCGCAAGATCGAGGCCGATAATCGCAACCCGGTGCTGATCCAAACCGTCTGGGGCGGCGGCTATATGCTGGCCGCCGATGTTCGGCGGGTGGTGCCACCGGGCTGATGTTGCGCAGATTTACTCTACCGTGGCCCCGCAGTCTGCGCGGGCAGTTGTTGCTGGCGATCGGGCTGGCGCTGCTGCTGGCGCAGGGGATCAGCGCGGCGTTGCTGTACCGCGCACAAAGTGACCGGCGCGAGGCTGCCTTGGTTCACGGCGCGGCGATGCGGCTGTTCGCCGCCAATCACGACGAAGCGATGCAGGGCCCGCATCCGCCCGGCACTTTTGAGGCGTCGCGGCAGCTCAAAGTCGAACATATGGCCGCTGGTCCGCTGCTGCCAAGCGATCCGCGCAGCCCGCGAGCTGAGGCCGAATTGCAAGAGATCCTGGCCGGACAAGGCGTCGCAGCAGCGCATGTCGTGGTGTTCCGCCGCCCCGCTACTGACGATCCCCGGATCGCCCGGCGCGCGGCGCGGCGCAGTTCGATTCTGGGCCAGCACGCGCCGCCGCATCCACGTGAGATCATGGTTGTCGGGATCGAGCTACCGGGCGGCGGCGGGTGGAACGTGGTGCGCCTGGCGGTTCCACCAACCGAGCGCACATTGCTGGCCACGCTGGTCGGACAAACCTTGCTGCTGTTCGCACTGCTGTTCGGCGCAATTGCGCTGATCCTTGGCCAGATTACCAAACCATTGGCCGCGCTGACCACCCGGATCGAGCGGTTCGCAGCCAAGCAGGATGCTGCTGGGCCGCTTGAGCCGCGCGGTCCCGATGACGTCCGCCGCCTGATTGTGGCGCACAATGCGATGGAAGCGCGGCTTTCGGCGATGCTCGATGAAAAAGACGTGATGCTCGGCGCGATCGGGCACGATCTCAAGACCCCGCTCGCGGCGCTGCGGGTACGGATCGAGAGCGTCGATGATGCAGCTGAGCGCGGCAAGATGGCCCGCACGATCGAGGATATTACCCGCTCGCTTGACGATATCCTCTCGCTTGCGCGGGTCGGGCGGCCGAGCGATCCGCTTGAACCGGCCGACCTTGGCGCATTGGTGGCGCAAGTTGCCGAGGAATTTGAGGATCTGGGCGAGCCGGTTACTTTCACTCCGGCGGCGACGCGGATCGTCTTGCCGCTCCGCGCCACCTGGCTGCGCCGCGCGGTGCGCAATCTGACGGGCAATGCGCTGCGCTATGGCCAGACCGCCCGGATCAGTCTGGCGCGGGACAGCGGGCGGGCGGTGATCCAGATCGAGGATGACGGTCCCGGCATTCCCGGCGATCAGCTCGCGCGCATGCTCGAGCCGTTCACGCGCGGCGACCCTTCACGCAACAGCGGCACCGGCGGCGCGGGGCTGGGCCTGACGCTTGCGCGCGCAATCGCTGATCAGCATGGCGGCACGCTGACGCTCAGCAACCGGCTGGACGCGAACGGCCAGATCTGCGGCCTGAGCGCGGTGCTGGCGCTGCCGCTTATTTGATCTGCGCCAGCGCGGCTGATAGCGCGGCACCGCGGGCGTCTTTCAGCAACCCGCAGCTGCGGACCTCCTCGATTGTACGCTCAAGTTCAAGCGCGCCGGTTTTGCCCGACAGCTTGGGCCGGAGCAGCGCCGCGATATCATCGGCCCGCGCGACCGAACAGAACCCGCTGACAGTGCGCGGCAATCCGGCGGTGAAGAAAATTCCGCCGCCGCTCGCCGCCAGTTCGTCAAAATGCAGCTTGAGCCAGTCAAACCCCAGATCGCGGGTTTCACGGTTGCCGATCACCCGGCGGATCAGCCCAAGCCGTTCGCTGCGCCGCAGCCGCGCATCGGTAAAGCCATCGAGCACCCATGCTGCCAGCTGCGGATTTTCCGATCCAGCGACCGCGCTCAGCGCTTTGGGGCGGAACACCGGATCTTGCGACGCCAGCGCACGGTCAGCCAGCAGCTTGCCGGCATCGAGTCCGCCCTGATCGATCTGCACGGCAAACGCGAGGCTGAACCAAGCCGGATCCAGCGCCGCGGTATCGCCGCGCAGATAAGCCCGGCCAGCCGCCGCCAGCTGTTCGCGCAGCGCCGGATCGCGAACGACCGTCGCCAATTGCTCCACCGCTTGCTCGCGTTGCTGCGAGGTTTCGGGCGCTTCGCCGCCGTAAGCCCCGGCATGCGGGGTAAAGCCCAACGATTTCAGCTGAGGGCGATAAATCCGGGCGACCAAGCGGCGATAACCAGCCTCGCCCGCCGCATTGAACAGACCCGCATCGTCGAGCGATTCTAGCGCGTCCATCCCCGCTACACTGGCATAGCTATCGCGGCGGCGCGCCAGCTGCTCGGCGGTGGCAATCAGTTGCGCGGGGCTGGCGCGCCCGGCTTTGAAACTGGCGAACAGCGAATCGCTGAGCGCTTGCGCCTCACCGCCGGGCAGTGTCGCGGCGGCGGCGATCAACTTGTCCCATTCACCTGCCGGAAGTTCAAAGCGGTAGTAACCCGTCCCGCCAGCATTGGGGATCAGAGCACCCGCTCCACGCGCTGTGATCGTGCCGCTGGCCCCGGTCAGCAGCTGGCAGTTCTTCACGCCCCCACTGCGCCGCACGCATAGCGGCACGCCCCAAAGCTGCGCTGGGGCAGCAGCGCCCAGCATCGCATAGCGGCTTTGCCTGATGCGGAAGCTGCCCTTCGGCCCGGGGCTGAAGGTGATCAGCGGTACACCCTGCCGATCGGTAAAGCTCTGCATTGCGGGGACAATCCGATTATCGCCCGAAGCCTGCGCCAAGGCCGCGAAAAAGTCGGTGCTGGTGGCGTTGCCATAGCGGTGCGCCGCCATGTAATTGCGGACCCCAGCGCGGAATTTGTCATCCCCCAGATAGCCCGCGATCATCGCGACTACGTGGCCGCCCTTGCCGTAAGTGATCGAATCGAACGCCTCGTCGATCTGGGCGTTGGTCGGGATGGGTTGATGGATCGCCCGTCCGGCCACCAACGCGTCGGTGCGCATTGCAGTGAAACCTTCGGCTAGCGCGCCGGCCCGGATGTTCAGATCGGGACGCCATGCATCGCCAATCCGGTAACCCATCCAGTTGGCGAAACTTTCGTTCAGCCAGATATCGTCCCACCACGCCGGGGTGACCAGATCACCGAACCACTGGTGCGCCAATTCGTGGCTGACGACCATTCCGAAGGTGCGTTTCTGGCCAGTGGTGGCCTGATCATCGAGCACCAGGATCGGATCAGCATAGAGATCGGCCCCGGCGTTTTCCATTGCCCCGGGCATGATCGGCGCGGTGATTTGATCAAGCTTGGGATAAGGGAACGATTGGCCGAAATACCGTTCAAGCTCCGTGACGATGCCTTTGGTCCCATCGAGCGCGAAAGCGGTCTTGCCAGTGTTCTGCTTGGTCGTGATCACCCGCACGGGCAGCGGCACGGCGCGCTGCGGGGTGGCGAGAACGGTGCCTTCTGCGCTGGCGAATGGCCCCACCATCATCGCCACCAGATAGGTCGGCAGCGGCAGTGTGGGCGCAAAGCGGTGCACCGCAAGGCCCTGCTCGGTGGAAACCGCCAGCTCAGGCGCATTGCTCACCGCCATTTGTCCGGGCGGTGTCCGTAAAGTGACCGTAAATGGCACTTTGAAGCCGGGTTCGTCAAACCCGGGAAAGGCGGCGCGGGCATCGATCGATTCGAACTGAGTCCAGCTGTACCAATCGTCGCCAACCTTGACGTGGAACATTCCCGCCGGGCCATTTGCAAACGGCGCTGTGTAATCGAACGCGAACGTCACTGGGCCGGCCGGCAGCGGCTGCGCGAACACCAGCCGGGCGACCCCGCTGGCTTCAAGCTCGTGCCATTGCCCGGTGAAGGTCCGCCCGCCGGCCATAGCCACCGCTT
>JANMBA010000262.1:0-8210 GCA_031360105.1 Novosphingobium sp. | reverse complement strand
TATTCGGTGAAGCCGATATGTTCCATCTGCCGCCGGGTTTCGCGGATCACCGCGCTGCGCTTGACCAGATTGGCGTGGAGCGTCTCGCGCCGCAGATCTAGGAACCGGTAACGCAGGCGAATGTCCTCGGGATATTCCTGCTCGCCCGCCACCGGCAGCGGCAATTCCTCGGCCCGGCTCAGCACGTCCGCGCCGCGCGCATAAACTTCGACCTCGCCGGTCGGCAGCCCCGCGTTGACAGTCGTCCCGCTGCGCGCCTTGACCAAGCCATCGATCGTGACAACGCTTTCCAGCCGCAGTGCTTCCAAGATGGCCAGCGCCGGGCTGTCGCTATCGGCGACAATCTGCGTCATCCCATAGTGATCGCGCAGATCGACGAACAGCACGCCGCCATGATCGCGCTTGCGGTGGACCCAGCCCGACAGGCGGATCGTCTGGCCAACGTCACTCGCGCGCAGTGCGCCGCAGGTGTGGGTGCGATAAAGATGCATTGAAACTCTTTCAATTCGGCCTGCTTTAAGGCAGGGGGAAGGCGCGGCTAACAGGCGATGGCTGCACATTTGTCAAGCCGCGAACCCGCACGGGTTCATCTACAGAAAAGCACCATGAAAATACATCCCCTGATTACCGACAGTGCCACCCTCGCTGCACTGTGCGCGCGCCTCGCAAAAGCTGAATTTGTCTGCGTTGACACTGAATTCATGCGCGAGAACACCTTTTGGCCCGAACTGTGCCTGATCCAGATCGCCGATAGCGAGGAAGCGGCGGCCATCGATCCGCTCGCGCGCGATCTGGATATGAAGCCGCTGATGGACCTGCTGGTCGATAATGAGGACGTGCTCAAGATCTTCCACGCCGGCGGGCAGGACGTCGAGATTATCTACAATATCACCGGCAAGACCCCGCACCCGATCTTTGACACCCAGATCGCGATGATGGCGGTCAGCCAGTCCGAACAGATCGGCTATTCCAACCTGGTCGAATCATGGCTGGGCACCGTGGTCGATAAAGGCGCGCGGTTTACCGATTGGTCGCGGCGGCCCTTGACCGAGCGGCAGATCGATTACGCGATCGGCGATGTCACGTATCTGTCCACGATCTTCCCCAAATTGCTTAAGCGGCTGATCAAGACCGGGCGCGGCGCGTGGCTGAATATTGAGATGGAGAAGCTCGCCGATCCGGCCAATTACCGCAACGATCCGAACCTCGCTTGGCTGCGGATCAAGGCTTCGGGGCGCAACCCGGCGATGTTGGGGCGGCTGCGCGCGCTGGCTCACTGGCGCGAGCTGGAAGCGCAGGACAAGAATATCCCGCGCGGCCGGATTGCGCGCGATGAAACGCTGGCCGATATCGCCAGCCACCCTCCGAAAACGCAGGCCGACCTGGCCAAAGTGCGCGGGTTGTCTGCCGGGTGGCGGGATAATGAAATCGGACGGCGGATGATGGCAGCGATCGAAGCCGCGCGCCCAATGACTGACGCCGAGCTGCCAGCGCGGACCGCGCGCGGCGCCCCGTTGGGCAAGGAAGGCGCGTTGGTGGCCGATCTGCTCAAGCTGCTGCTCAAAATCCGCAGCCGCGAAATTGATGTGGCCGCGCGGTTGCTGGCGCGTAGTGAGGACCTGGAACTGCTCGCGGCGGGGGTGCGCGAACTGCCCTTGCTGCAAGGCTGGCGGTTTGAGCAATTTGGCAAGGACGCGCTCGATCTGGTTGAAGGCAAGATGGCCTTTGCGGTGGTCAACGGGCGGCTGAAAATGACTCATGTCGATGATGCCGAAGTGGCCGAGGCGGCCGCCAACGATGCCGCCCAAGGCGAGCTGCCGATCGATTTGATGAGCGACTTGACTAGCGATGACACAGACGCCCCGCTCATCGCCGCCGAGCTGGACGAAGCGGCCGAGTGAGGAATTACCTGCCCACCATCAAGCAGTTGCAATATCTGGTGGCGCTTCACGAACATGGCCATTTTGGCCGTGCCGCCGATGCCAGCTTCGTCTCGCAATCGAACCTGTCCAAGGGGCTGCGCGATCTCGAAACGCTGCTGGGGGTGGTGCTGGTCGAGCGGACCAAGCGGACCATGCGGTTCACCGCGCTGGGCGATGCGGTGGTGGCCAAGGCGCACCGCCTGCTGCGCGAGGCTGAGGAACTGTCTGATATGGTGCACGGCGCCGGACAGCCGCTGGCGGGCGAACTGCGGATGAGCGTGATCCCGACGATTGCGCCGTTCCTGCTGCCCCGGATGCTGCCGCGCTTGCAGCGGGACCGCCCCGCCCTTAAGCTGTTCCTGCGCGAGGAACCCAGTGCAGCGGCGATGGAATCGCTTCATCATGGCCGGGCCGACTGCGTGCTGCTGGCGCTGCCCTTCCCCACCGGCGAGGTGGAAAAAGAAACGATCGAGCTCGACGCGCTGTATGTCGCTTTCCCCAAAGACGATCCGCGCGATCCCCCCGCCGAGATCGATCCAGCGCAGATCGACGTGCATCGACTGCTGTTGCTGGAAGACGGGCACTGCCTGAAAGAGCACGCGCTGGCGGCCTGCAACCGGCCCGAACTGCGCGCCAGCGCGACGATGATCGCCACCAGCTTGCACACGTTGGTGCAGATGGTCGATAACGGTCTGGGGCTGACGATGCTGCCCGAAATGGCGCTCGACGCGGGGATTTTGAACGGCACAAATGTAGTCGCGCGGCCCTTAAAGAGCGGCAATGCCAACTGCGAAATTGCGCTGATATGGCGCAAGAATTCGCCGCGCGGGGACGAGTTCCGGTTGCTGGCCGAGGAACTGCGCGCGGGGTAAATCGGCGCTGGCATTTGCACTCCACTAGAGGGCTCCCTGCGGGCAAACCTGCACCTTTGGGCAGTCAAAAGCGATTGCAGCCCGGTGCTGATCTGCTCACAGCTAAACAATGCCTGATACTCTTTTGAGCTTTGAACCTTCGCGTGCCGCTGCGCTCGACCGGTTAGCGCGCTTTGTGCCAGCAGCGGGGCAGAAATACGCCGCCGGGCGCAACACCGATGCTGGTTCCGAAGCGCCCAGTGCTGTTTCCAGACTATCGCCCTATCTGCGGTATCGCCTGCTGACCGAGCCCGAAGTGGTCAGGGCGGTGCTGAACCAGCACAGCCTGATGGCCGCCGAAAAATACGTGCAGGAAGTGTTGTGGCGGACTTATTGGAAGGGCTGGCTGGAAATGCGGCCGTCCGTCTGGCACAGCTTCGTTGACGAGCGCGACCGGGCGCAACAGAGCTTTCCCAATGCCCGCGCGCTGGCCGCCGCAGAGAACGGCACGACCGGGATCGAGGGCTTTGACGACTGGGCCCGCGAACTGATCGCGACCGGATACCTGCATAATCATGCCCGGATGTGGTTCGCTTCGATCTGGATTTTCACGCTGCGGCTGCCGTGGGCGCTGGGGGCAGATTTCTTTTTGCGGCATTTGCTCGATGCCGATGCCGCCAGCAACACGCTGTCATGGCGCTGGGTCGCGGGCTTGCAAACCGCCGGTAAAACCTACCTCACCACGGCAGACAATATCGCCCGTTATACCAATGGCCGCTTTGCTCCGACCGGATTAGCGAGCAATGCGGCGGCATTGACCGAGCCTGCGGTTGCCGCCGCGCGGCCGCTGCCAAGGTTGGATCCGGTCATGCCCGGCACCGCGTCGCTGTTACTGGTCACCCCGGAAGACCTGCACCCGCAAGCCAGCCTGTTTACCGGGATTGCGATCAAAGCTGCGGTCATCACCGCTGGCGCTGATTTGCTGTGGGGCGACCAGGCTCGTTCGTTTGTCGCGAGCGCCGCCAGCGATACTTCCGAGCGGACCGCGGCAACATGGAATTGCCCGGCCCAAGTGACGGCCACCCTTGACCCGGCTGCGATTATCGCGGCGGCGCAGGCGGCGGAGGTTCGGCAGATTGTTGCCGCCTATGCACCCGTCGGCCCGGTCGCCGATGCGCTTGGCACGCTGGCACCAGCGCTGGCGGCGCACGGCATTGCCCTGACGCAGGTCCGGCGGCGCTGGGATGAACAGTTCTGGCCGCATGCCAAAAAAGGCTTTTTTGCTTTCAAGGAACGCATCCCCGAACTGCTGCGCGAAATTGGAATTTAGTTCACCCGCTATGACTTCGCTTGAAATCAGCGGAGCAATCCTGCTCGCAGTGCAATCGCTTGATCAAGTGCAACTACTTCGATGTTGAGGTCCGCAAGGTTCGACTCGATCTCTTCCTTGGCTATATAATGTCTGGTTCAATCCATATGCTTCAAGCCGGCCCGCAAATAATCCCACCCGGTTATCACCGTCAGCGCGGCGGCCGCCCACAAAGTCGTCAGCCCGACAGTATGCGGCACGTTGATTTCAATCGCGCCGATCCACAGGTTCCACCACGGGGTCGCTTGCCCCAGAATCAGCGCGCCGAGCGAAACGAGCTGGAAAGTGGTCTTCCATTTGGCCAGCCGCGACACCGGCATCGAGACTTGCAACCCGCCCAGAAATTCGCGCAGGCCCGATACCGCGATCTCACGGATCAGGATCACCAGCCCCGCGATCACGTGCATATCGCCCACATAGGGCCCGCGCAGCACCCCTTGCGCGGCCAGCACCAGGATCACCGCAGCGACCATGATCTTGTCGGCAATCGGATCAAGGAACGCGCCGAGTTTGCTGACCGCGCCGTACGAGCGCGCGACGTAGCCGTCGAAATAGTCGGTTAGCCCCATCAGCGTGTACATCGCAAAACCCAGACCATAGCCCAGCCGCCAATCAGGCCACCACAGCAGCGCTGCCAGCAGCGGGACCGCGACGATCCGCGATAGCGTGAGCAAATTGGGCAAGGTCAGCATGGCTGCGAGCATAGCCGCGCCGGGCGCGGTGCAAAAGAGGCACTTAGCGCTTGTTCACACGCGCCTAGGCGTTAGGGTCCGGCGCAACCGGGGCTGCACAAAGCGATTTCATGACCACCCAGACGCACCTGATTCACAGCCGGCGCTTTCTACCGCTGTTCGTCACGCAATTGCTCAATGCTTTCAACGACAACCTGTTCAAGAACGCGATGGTGCTGTTCGTCGTTTACAGCGTCTACAATTCTGAAGCCGCCGAAGGTCAGTTCAGCGCGGTGGCCTCGGCGGTGTTCATCCTGCCGTTCTTCATCCTGTCGGCCGTGTCGGGTCAGCTCGCCGACATGCGCGACAAGGCGCGAATCATCCGGATTGTGAAAGCCGCCGAGATTGGCATCATGCTGATCGGTGCCGCTGGGCTGTTGATGGCGTGGAAAGGCCTGGCGGTGACCAGTGTGGCGATCCCGCTGATGCTGCTCGCGCTGTTCGGGATGGGTGTCCACTCCACCTTTTTCGGCCCGATCAAATACGCGATCCTGCCGCAACACCTCCATCCCGATGAAGTGCTGGCCGGGACCGGTCTGGTTGAGGCGGGGACGTATATCGCAATCCTGGCCGGCACGATCCTCGCGGGGTGGATTCCGGTGCAATGGGCGGCGGCGGGCGTGATTGTCACTGCGGTGATCGGCTATTTTACCAGCCGGGCGGTTCCCCCTGCCCCGCCGCATCACGAACCCGAGCCGCTCGATTTCCACTTGCTGCGCGCGTCCTATGATCTCGTCCGCAACACGGCGCATGATCGCCGGGTGTTTCTGGCGGTCATGGCGATCAGCTTTTTCTGGACCATCGGCACGGTGCTGTTCGTGCAGTTCCCGCCGCTCGCCAAAAATGTGCTGACCGCCAGCAAGGAAGTCGCCAGCCTGTTCCTCGTGATCTTCTCGATCGGGGTGGCAATCGGCTCGCTGTCAGTCAACGCATTGCTGAAGGGCACCGTATCGGCGCGCTATTCGCCCGGATCGGTGCTGGCGATGGGGCTGTTCGTGGTCGGGTTCTTCGTCGTTTGCCGCCAGTGGACCACCAGTCCGGACGGCGGGTTGCTTAATGTATCACAATTCATGGCGCAGCCGCTGGCGGTGCCACTGCTGCTGTGTCTGCTGGGAATAGCCGTGGCCGGCGGCATGTTCGTGGTGCCGCTCTATGCGTTCCTGACGACCTTTGTGGACAAATCGCAAACCTCACGCACGATTGCGGCCAATAACATCGTCAATTCGTTCGCGATGGTGGTCGGCTCGCTGCTCGCCAGCGGGTTGTCGTTTGGCGGGGTGCCAATCGTCCACCAGCTGCTGCTCAGCGCGGCAATGTGCCTGATCGCCGCCTGGATCGCCCGCAAGCTGGTTGCGGCCGAACACGTCGCTCACGCGATATAAAGACTCACTGCGATGAAGCAGGCGCAATAGGCCAGCAGGAAATCGCGCAGGTCCTGGACCCAACCGCGGCGCGCTCGGGGCACGGCCAGCGGCGCTTCGCCGCGGCGGATGTGGGGGGCAAGCTGGGCCAAAAACGGATGGCGAGCCTGTTCATCGGTGAGTACCAAGGTCCTTCTCATGACGGCTGGGTTAAGAACTCGGCAACCATCGCGCCAGCCTGAAAATTGCGGTTAACGGCCGCTTTCCCATAGTGGCACAGTAACCATACGGAGTGTGAAATCACAGCCGCGCGTTGCGGGCCAGCGCCCGGTTCGCTAAAGCCCGCCAATGACCGGACACACAACAGTTAACGGCGGGCGTTTGCTCGTCGATTGCCTGATCGCGCAAGGCGCTGACCGCATTTTCACGGTGCCGGGCGAAAGCTTTTTGGCAGTGCTCGATGCGCTGCACGATTCGCCCGAGATCCAGACGGTGGTCTGCCGGCAAGAAGGCGGCGCGGCGTTCATGGCCTGCGCCGATGGGGCGCTGACCGGGCGGCCCGGCATCTGCTTTGTCACGCGCGGCCCCGGTGCAACCAACGCCAGCATCGGCGTGCATGTCGCAATGCAGGATTCGCAAGCGATGCTGCTGTTCATCGGCGATGTCGATCGCGGAATGAAAGACCGCGAAGGCTTTCAGGAAGTCGATTTCGGGGCGATGTTTGCGCCGCTGGCCAAGCTGGCGCTGCGGATCGATGACCCCGCGCGGATTCCCGAATATGTCGCGCGGGCCTGGAGCGTGGCGGTATCCGGGCGGCCCGGCCCGGTGGTGATCGCACTGCCTGAGGATATGCTGCTGCAAACCGTCAGCGGCGGCGCCCCTCGCCCCGCTATCCACCGCCCGGCGCAGGCGGTCTGCCCCGATGCCATGCGGGTGCTGATGGACCTGATCGGCGGGGCCGCCGCGCCCGTTGCGATTATCGGCGGCGCGGGCTGGCACGCCAAGGCCCGCGAGCATTTCACCGCCTTTGCCGAACGGATCGGACTGCCGGTGGCGGGCGCGTTCCGGCGGCAGGATGCAATTTCCAACGCCAGCCCGGTCTGGGCCGGCAACCTGGGCTATGGCCCCGGTCCCAAACTGGCAGAACGGATCAAGGCCGCCGATCTGATCATCGCCGTCGGCGCGCGGCTGGGCGAGGCGACCACCGATGGCTACACGCTGATCACGCCCGACCATCCGGGGCAAGTGCTGGTCCACATCCATCCCGATCCGGCTGAGCTGGGCCGGGTCTATCGCGCGGACCTGGCGATCTGCGCCGATATGGCCGAATTCGCCGAGGCGGCAGACTTGTGGGACGATGACGTGCTGTCGTTCGATGCCGGGCCAGAAGCGCACCTTGAATGGCTCGATTGGAGCAATATGGGCAAGGGGGCCAAGCCCGCGCCCTATGCACTCGATATGGCGGCCTGCGTCACCGCAATGCGCGCCATGCTCCCCGGCGACAGCATCATCTGCAACGGCGCGGGCAATTTCTCAGGCTGGTGGCACCGCTACTGGCATTACAATGGCTTCCCCACCCAGCTAGCTCCCACCGCCGGCGCAATGGGCTACGGCGTTCCCGCCGCAGTCGCCGCTGCGCTGCGCCATCCCGAACGGACGGTGGTGGCGCTGGCTGGAGACGGCGATTTTCTGATGAACGGTCAGGAACTGGCCACCGCTGTGCAATACGGCTGCGACCTGCTGGTCGTGCTGGTCGACAACAGCGCTTACGGCACGATCCGGATGCACCAGGAACGCGAGTTTCCGGCACGCATTTCAGGGACCACGCTGCACAATCCCGACTTCGCTGCGCTGGCGGTTGCTTATGGCGGGTGGTCAGCCCGGGTTGAAACGACCGCGCAGTTCACCGAGACATTGGCAGAGGCGCAGACGCGCAAAGGGCTGCGGCTGCTGCATCTGGTGATCGACGTGGAACA
>JANMBA010000203.1:0-4254 GCA_031360105.1 Novosphingobium sp. | reverse complement strand
CAAGACGAAGAGCGGCGTCAAAAAGCGCTTCAAGCTCACCGCCACCGGCAAGATCAAGCACGGTGCGGTTGGCAAGCGGCACCGATTGATGAGCCACAATGCCAAGTACATCCGCCAGCACCGGCGCACCGACACGATCTCTGACGCAGATGCAAAAGTGATCAAGAAGTGGGCGCCTTACGGGCTGGGTTGAACGATCTGACGCGACAGATCGCGGCAAGACAATTTCGGAGTACTGAACAATGGCAAGAGTTAAACGCGGTGTTACCACCCGCGCCAAGCACAAGCGGATCCTCGAACAAGCCGCTGGCTATCGGGGCCGCCGCAAGAACACCATCCGCGTTGCGCGGCAAGCGGTCGAAAAGGCCGGTCAATATGCGTACCGCGATCGCAAAGTTAAGAAGCGCAGCTTCCGCGCCTTGTGGATCCAGCGCATCAACGCGGCGGTCCGCGCCGAAGGGTTGACCTATTCGCAGTTCATCCACGGCACCAAGCTGGCCGGGATCGAACTCGACCGCAAGACCATGGCCGATCTGGCGATGAACGAAAGCGCGATCTTCGCGACCGTCATCGCGCAGGCCCGGGGGGCGCTGCCGGCCTGACTGGTCAGCGCTCGCAAATTGCCGATAAGACATTGAAAGGGCGCGGGTTGATCGATCAACCCGCGCCTTTTTCTTGTTTATCAAACTACGGTGCACTCTTGCTGATTGGCTCAAGCTAAGACATCTTTGAACAGCGCGGTGTGGCAACTCCCGTGCGGGGGAGCTTAGGCAATGCTGAAACGGCCGCTCGACAGTTCAGTCGCAGTGCATTTCTTCATGCCCTCACCCGCGCTCGCACCGTATATCTCGACGTATTATCTGACCGAGGGCCAACTGGCCGCCGATGATGCGGTGGAAGATTGGCTGCACCCTGAATGGGCCAATCTGCGCTTTTCGAACGGCACTCACTGGAGCTCGGCGCTGGGTGATGAACCGCTCCGTTCGCTCGCGCCCGCAATCTTGACCGGGCCGACCAGCCGGGCGCAGCATTTCAGGCTGAGCGGCACGATCCGCAACTGGGGTGTGGGGCTACTGCCGCAGGGCTGGCTCCGCTTGATCGGTACTCCTGCCGCCGATTTTGTTGACCGGACCGTGGCGCTGGCTGACGAGGCGTGCTGCGCCGAACTGGCCGCGCTGCCAGCGGCGGTGTTCAGCGGGCCGCCGGATGCTGCGCTGGAGGCCAGGCGGATCGATGCCTGCTTGCTCGATCTGCTGGCCAAGCGCCCTCCCCATGAGGATGAAGCCCGGATCCGCGCCGCGCACAGCGCCTTGACCGATGAAGCTGTCGCCGCGGTCACCGAACTGGCCGAACGGCTGGGTATCTCCTCGCGCTCGCTTGAGCGGCTCAGCCTGCGGGCTTTCGGGTTTTCACCCAAGCTGCTGCTGCGCCGTCAACGGTTTTTGCGCAGCCTGGCGCAATTCATGCTCGATCCTTCGCTCACCTGGATCAAGACGCTTGATTTCCACTATGTCGATCAAGCGCATTTTGTCCGTGATTTTCGCCGCTTTATGGGGATGACCCCGCGCCGCTATGGCACGCTCGATCACCCGCTGATGCGCGCCGCCGCGCATGGGCGCACGGCTGCGGCCGGGGCTGCGGTGCAGGCTTTACACCGGCCATAAAGCGCGCCCTTGCCAGCTTGCCAGCCGGTCAACTTGCCAAGCTGCAGCCTTTATGTAATGGATTGCAAAGAATTATACCTCGAAGCGGGGAAACTTCGGTGTCGCTCACACATAACGTTGGCGTGCGGTTTTATCCGCCACCTGCAGACTTGAGTCGGTATTTCACAACGTTCTACGTGATCGACTTTGATCCGGCCGCCGACGATGTGCTGTGCGATGCGCTGCAACCCGAATGGGCTGGGCTGCGGTTCTTCCAGCATCAGGGGCCCGAGGCCTGGATCGCAGGCAGTGTCCCGCTCAAGAATGTTCAATTCTTCGGCAGCGGACCCAGTTCACAGCCGATCCATTTCAGGATGCCAAGCACCCGCATGTGGGGACTCGGCCTGCTACCGCTCGGCTGGGCGCGGTTCGTCAGGCACAATGCGAGCGAGTGTGCCAACCTGATCTGCGATGGCCGGACCGAGCCCCGTCTGGCGGCTTTCTTGCCGCTGGCTGACTGTGTGTTCGGCGCCGAGCCCGACGAAGCGGCAGAACTGGAACGGATCGTCGCCTTCTTCCGCACCATCGATGCTCCTCCCCCGGTCGACGAGAAGCGCATCGTCGCGATCCATTCCGCGATGATCGACGAAAACCTGACCACGGTGGGCGAGCTGGTCGAGCGGGTCGCGGCCAGCCAGCGCACGGTCGAACGGATTTGCGCCCGCCATTTCGGTTTTTCGCCCAAGCTGCTGCTCCGCCGCCAGCGGTTCATGCGCAGCCTGTCGCACTTCATGCTCGATCCCTCGCTCAAATGGATTGGCGCGATGGATAGTCATTATCACGATCAAGCCCAATTTGTCCGGGATTTCCGCGAATTCATGGGGGTCAGCCCGCGTGAATACGCCGCCACCCCGCATCCGATCCTGGGCCCGATCATGCAGGAGCGCAGCCGAGTCTTCGGGGCGGCCGCGCAGACGCTGGATCGGCCCGATCACGGCAACCCCGTGGCTGCCTGACAGCACGGGCTTTTTAGGGGTTTGTGATCAAGCGCGGCATGGCTAAAGCCGCAGCCTAAGCAAGATCAGGCGTGAGTGGAACCCCGAACCGTGGATTATGCAGCAACAGCTGAGCAGGCGCTGGCCCGCATTGCCGAGGCCAGCGGGCTTGAGGCGCTGGATGCGCTGCGCGTCGAATTTGTCGGCAAGCAAGGCTCGATTTCAGGCTTGCTCAAAACGCTGGGCGCGATGGCGGCTGACGAGCGCCAGGCGCTCGGGCCGCAGATCCATGCGTTGCGCGAGCGCGTCAGCGGGGCCTTGGCCGCACGCAAGGAGGCGCTGGAAGATGCTGCACTGGCCGAGCAGCTGGCCCGCAACCGGATCGACCTGACGCTGCCCGCGCCGCTGGCACCGCGCGGGACGATCCACCCGGTCAGCCAGGTAATGGATGAACTGGCCGAGATTTTCGCCGACCTTGGCTTTGCGGTCGCCACCGGTCCCGAGATCGAAGATGACTGGCACAACTTCACCGCGCTCAACATCCCCGAAAGCCACCCCGCGCGGGCGATGCACGACACGTTCTATTTTCCTGAGCACAACGCTGCACAAAGCCGCACAACGGGACATAACGGTGGCCGAATGCTGCTGCGGACGCACACCAGTCCGGTCCAGATCCGCTCGATGCTCGAACATGGCGCACCGCTCAGGATCATCGCGCCCGGCCGGGTCTATCGCTCGGATTCAGACGCCACCCACACTCCGATGTTTCACCAGGTCGAGGGACTGGTGATCGACAAGGGCATTCACCTGGGTCATCTCAAGTGGACGCTGGAAACTTTCCTCAAGGCGTTCTTTGAGCGCGAAGACATTGTGCTGCGACTGCGGCCATCGTATTTCCCGTTCACCGAACCCTCGGTCGAAGTCGATGTCGGGTTCGCGCTGGTCGGCGGCCCTGATGGCAAAGAGCGGCGCGTACTGGGTGGCAGCGGCGATGCGCTGGGGCACGGCTGGATGGAATTGCTCGGCAGCGGGATGGTCAGCCGCCATGTGATCACCGCGGGCGGGCTCGATCCCGATCAGTGGCAGGGCTTTGCCTTTGGCGTCGGGGTCGACCGGCTGGCGATGCTGAAATACGGAATGGACGATCTGCGCGCCTTCTTCGACGGTGATGTGCGCTGGCTGGCCCATTACGGGTTCTCGCCGTTCGATGTGCCAACCCTGTCAGCAGGCGTGGGGACACTTTCGGCGGGAGGGGGGGCATGAAGTTTTCGCTGACCTGGCTCAAGGACCACCTTGAAACAAGCGCCACGGCTGAGGAAATTTCGGCCAAGCTAAACGCCATCGGGCTGGAGGTTGAGGGGATCGAAAACCCCGCCGATCGGCTCGCAGGTTTTCGCGTCGCGCGGGTGATCAGCGCGCAGCGCCACCCCAATGCGGACAAGTTGCAGGTGCTCAGCGTCGATGCCGGGACCGGTTCGCCGCTGCAAGTGGTCTGCGGCGCGCCCAATGCCCGCGCCGGCATGATCGGCGTGCTCGGCCTGCCCGGCGCGATGGTTCCGGGCGGCGGGTTTGAATTGAAGGTCAGCGCAATCCGCGGGGTCGAATCGAACGGCATG
>JANMBA010000190.1:0-9579 GCA_031360105.1 Novosphingobium sp. | reverse complement strand
CTCATGCACTTTTTGAAGCTGGCCTCACCTTTGGCCACATCGGCGGTGGCGAGCAGCGCCTCGATCGGCGGACCAGCCGCCGCGCCGCCTTCTTCATCGTCAGAAACGCCGGCAATCGTGTATCCAGCCTTCTCGGGCTTTTCAAACCTTCCGGCTTCAAAATAATGCCCGGCAATGCTCGACAAGCCCAGCGCGACGATGCCCGAAAACAGCGTCCAGCCAGCAATGGTGTTAAAGCGGTCTGCCATCCGATAAGCCCCGTTGGGAAATGTAGCTGTGAGTTCGCGCGCCGCTCTAGTCAGCGCGCGCGCGCAGTGCAAGAGCCATTGCGGTCAGAGCAGAAGCGCTTTAGCCCCTGCGCTATGTTTTCCTCACTCCTGATCGCCAACCGCGGCGAAATCGCTTGCCGGATCATCCGCACCGCACGGGCCATGGGGATCCGCACGGTCGCAGTCTATTCCGATGCCGACGCTACCGCGCTGCACGTGCGGCAAGCCGACGAGGCGGTGCATATCGGCCCCTCGCCCGCGCGCGAAAGCTATCTGGTCGGTGAAAAAATTATCGCTGCGGCCAAAACGAGCGGCGCGGAGGCGATCCATCCGGGCTACGGCTTCCTCTCGGAAAACGCGGAATTTGCGCAGGCGGTGATCGACGCGGGGATAATCTGGGTCGGGCCGAAGCCTGCCAGCATCACCGCGATGGGGCTGAAGGATGCGGCCAAGAAACTGATGGCGGCGGCGGGCGTGCCGGTAACCCCGGGCTATCTGGGCGAGAATCAGGATCCGGCGGTGCTGGCAAGCGAAGCTGCGAAGATCGGTTATCCGGTGCTGATCAAGGCGGTCGCGGGCGGCGGCGGCAAGGGGATGCGATTGGTGGAAGGCGCGGGTGATTTTGCCGATGCGCTTGGGTCATGCCAACGCGAGGCGGCCAGCTCGTTCGGCAATGACCATGTGCTGATCGAGAAATATATCCAGCGCCCGCGCCATATCGAGGTGCAGGTGTTCGGCGACAGCTATGGCAATGTGGTCCACTTGTTCGAGCGCGATTGCAGCCTCCAGCGCCGCCACCAGAAGGTGATCGAGGAAGCGCCAGCGCCGGGGATGGACGAAGCGACCCGCGCAGACCTATGCGCCGCCGCTGTGCGCGCGGCCAAAGCGGTCGATTACGAAGGTGCAGGCACGATCGAATTTATCGCCGATGCTTCTGAAGGGCTCAGGGCGGACCGCATCTGGTTCATGGAAATGAACACCCGGCTGCAAGTCGAGCATCCGGTCACCGAGGAGATCACCGGGGTCGATCTAGTCGAGTGGCAATTGCGGGTGGCGGCGGGCGAACCGCTGCCCAAGCGGCAGGATGAGTTGAGTATCAAGGGCTGGGCGATGGAGGCGCGGCTCTATGCCGAGGATCCAGCGAAAGGGTTTTTACCGAGTGTGGGGCGTTTGGACCTGTTCATGCTGGGCGAAGCGGCAGGCGGACGGATCGAAACCGGCGTAACTGAAGGTGGCGAAATTTCCCCCTTCTACGATCCGATGATCGCCAAGCTGATTGCCAAGGGCGCGGACCGAGCTGGTGCGCGAGCGATGCTAGCCGATATGTTGGGCGACACTGCGGTTTGGCCGGTAAAGACAAATGCATCCTTTTTGGTCGCCGCGCTCAAGCATCCCGCGTTTGTGGCTGGTGATGTTGATACTGGCCTGATCGGCCGCGATGGCGAAGCAATGGCACAGCCACCCTCGCCTTCGGCCAGCGTGCTTAAGGACGCGGCGATGGCGATGGTGCCTCGTGGTATCGCGCCCGGCTTTCGCCTCAACGCCGACTTGCGCCGAACGGGCCGTTTCCTGATCGATGGTGAAACCATCGACATCGACCTGTCGGAAGGCGGCACCGCAGAGCCATCTGACGATATGCTCCTCGATGAAAGTGGCATGGTTTGGCATCTGACTCACTGGCGCTCCGACGGTGGCGGCCACATTTCGGCTCACGACGGCGATATCCTCTCGCCGATGCCGGGCAAGATCATCGCGGTCGAGGTGGCGGCGGGGCAGGCGGTGGTGAAGGGGCAGAAGCTGCTCACGCTCGAGGCGATGAAGATGGAGCACAGCCTGGTCGCGCCGTTCGACGGGGTGGTGGCGGAATTGAACGCGGTGGCGGGGGCGCAAGTGCAGGTCGAGGCGCTGCTGGTGCGAATTGAGGCGGGAGAGTGATAGCGGGCGCAGGCATTCTTAAGCCCCTCCTCTTCAGGGGAGGGGTTGGGGTGGGGACTACCCGCCTGGCACTGCGCCAGTTGGACAACCCCCACCCCCCGGCCCCTTCCCCTGAAGGGGAGCGGGAGTTTTGACTTGGGCCAAGGAAATCGACGAACTGCGCCGCCGCGAAGCCATGGCCGACGCGATGGGCGGCGCCGAAAAAGTCGCTCGGCAACATGGGCGGGGCAAGCTGGATGCCCGCGCGCGGATTGCGGGGCTGGTCGATGCGGGCAGCTTTCGTGAGATCGGCAAGATCGCCGGGACCGGCACTTATGATGCCGATGGCAACCTGCTGAACCTCGCCGCGTCGAACCTGATTTTTGGGCGCGCGAATATCGATGGCCGCCCGGTGGTCGCCAGCGCGGACGATTTCACCGTGCGCGGCGGCGCGGCCGATGCGGCCATCGCGCGCAAGTTCGTGCAATGCGAGCAAATGGCGCACACGCTGAAAATCCCGCTGATCCGGATGATCGATGGCACCGGCGGCGGCGGCTCGGTCAAGACACTCGAGACCATCGGCGCGACCTACATTCCGGCGGTGCATATGTGGGGTGACGTGGTGCGCAATCTGGCCGCTGTGCCGGTGGTTGCACTGGCGCTGGGGCCAACCGCAGGACTTGGCGCAGCGCGGGTTGCGGCCAGCCACTACTCGGTCATGGTCAAGGGCCTGTCGCAGCTGTTCGCCGCGGGGCCTGCGGTGGTCGAGGCGATTGGCGAGAAGAGCGACAAGGAATCGCTCGGCGGGAGCGACATTCACACTCGCAATGGCGTGGTTGATGAGGAAGTTGCGAGCGAGGCCGAAGCTTTCGCCCAAGCGCGGCGGTTCCTCTCATATCTCCCGAGCCACAAGGGCGCACTCGCCGCTCGAACTGCAAACACCGACCCAATCGACCGCCGCGAGGAGTTCCTGATCGACACAGTCCCGCGTGAGCCCAAGCAGGTCTATTCGATGCGCCGCGTGCTTGAGGCGGTGTTCGATGCGGGCACTACGTTCGAAATGGGCAAGCAATGGGGCCGTGCAGCGATCACTGCGTTCGCCCGGCTGGATGGCTGGCCGGTCGCGGTGCTGGCCTCTGACCCGACGTTCCTGGGCGGATCGTGGGAGGCCAAGACCAGCGAGAAAGTCGAGCGGTTCATCAAGCTGGCCGACCAGTTCCGCCTGCCGGTGGTGCATCTGGTCGATAACCCCGGCTTCATGATCGGTAACGCCGCCGAAACCGCCGGTACGATCCGCTACGGCGTGCAGGCGATGAACGCGATCTATGCCGCAACCGTGCCGCTGGCCTGCGTGGTGGTGCGCCGCGCTTACGGAATCGCGGGCAGCGCGATGAGCAACGCCGACGCGTTCCAGTACCGCTTCGCCTGGCCCAGCGGCGATTGGGGCAGCTTGCCGATCGAAGGCGGGATCGAGGTTGCCTACAAAAGCGAGATCGAAGCGGCGGATGATCCAGCGGCGCGGCTGGAGGAAATTCGCGACCGGCTCAACTTGTTGCGCAGTCCATTCCGCACCGCCGAGAAATTCGGAATCGAGGACATCATCGATCCCCGCGATACGCGGCCCTTGTTATGCGAATTTGCCGAGCTGGCATGGCGGAGTTTGGGGGCAGATTAGCCTAACATGGCGCGCGGGCTTCGACGGACTCAGCCCAAAAGATACGCCTCCAGCCCGGCCACTTGCGCCGTATCCAGCCGCAACCCCAGCTTGCTGCGCCGCCACAGCACATCCTGCGCGCTGACCGCCCATTCTTCGTTACGCAGATAATCCACCTCGGCAGCAGTCAAACCGCCGCCAAAATCGCGTCCCAGCGCTTGCCAGCCCGGCGCATCGCCCAGCCAACGGCGCGCGCGGGTGCCGTAAGCGCGGGCAATCCGGTCAACATCGTGCGCGCTCAAAAAGGGATAATCCGCTGCTAAGCCCGCCTTAAGGGGGTCCAAGCCATCAATCGCAAAGTCCCCGCCGGGCAGCGCCGCGCTGCGCGTCCAGCCCTTGCCGCGCAGCGCGGGCAGGCGCGGCCTCAGCAGATCGACTGCCTCTTCGGCGAGATGCCGATACGTGGTGATCTTGCCGCCATAGACGCTGAGCAGCGGCGCGCCTTTGTCCGGCTCTGACAATTCCAGCCGGTAGCCCCGAGTGGCCGCTTCGGGGCGGCCCGATCCGTCATCGACCAGCGGCCGCACCCCCGAATAAGTCCAGACCACGTCGGCGGGGGTGACCACGGTTTTGAAATATTCGCTGGCCCCGGCGCACAGGTAAGCGATCTCTTCGTCGCTGGCTTTGACCGGATCGCCGGGGGCCTGATCGCGGTCCGTGGTGCCGATCAGCGTGAAATCGCGTTCATAGGGAATGGCGAAGAAAATCCGCCCATCGGCCAGCTGGAAAAAATAGGCATAAGGGTGATCGAACAGCCGCCGCACCACAATGTGCGAACCGCGCACCAGCCGCATGCTGTATTCGGGCGCATCACCAAGCGACGTCTCGACATCAAGCACTTGCGGACCCGCCGCGTTGACCAGCGCCTTGGCGCGGAAGGTGCCTTGATCGGTGGCGATCTCCCAGCCTGCGTCCATGCGCTTAGCCCCGCTTACCCGCGTCCGCGTGCGCACTTCAGCGCCGCGTTCGGCGGCATCCTTGGCATTGAGCAAGACCAGCCGCGCATCATCGACCCAGCCGTCCGAATATTCAAACCCGATCCCGAACCCCGGCTTAAGCGGTGCGCCAGCAGGGTGGCTTTTGAGATCAATCGTGCGGGTCGCGGGCAAGCGTCTGCGGCCCCCGATATGGTCATACAGGAACAACCCCAACCGCAGCAACCAGCGCGGGCGGAGCCCATCGACGTAAGGCAAAACGAACCGCAGGGGATGGATGATATGCGGGGCGATGGCCCACAGCGCCTCACGCTCGGACAGGCTCTCGCGGACCAGGCCGAACTCATAATGCTCAAGATAGCGCAGACCGCCGTGGATCAGTTTGGTTGAGGCCGAGGAGGTGCCCTGCGCCAGATCGCCGGCTTCGAGCAGCAGCACCCTAGCCCCGCGCCCGGCAGCATCGCGCGCGATCCCCGCGCCGTTCACGCCGCCGCCGATCACTGCCAGGTCGAACAGTTGCACCATCAATCCTCTGCCTTAATGTTGCGGGTCGGGCACTGGCCGCGTTTGCCCCGGCGGGGTCAGGCGGCGGAACAGCCGTCCGCGTTCACTGTACAATACCAGGATGAGCGCCGCCACACCGCAGCCCAGCAGGGCCCACGACAGCGGCCGCGCGCTGCCATCATAGGCCTGCCCGACAACCGCCCCGATGGCCGAGCCGAAGGCCATCCGCAAGAACGCCTGCAGCGACGATGCGGCCCCGGCGATCCGGGCAAACGGCTGCAAGGCGATCGAACCGAAATTGGCCCCGGTGAACCTGATCATCGCGCAGTTAAGCGTCATCAGCGGGATGAACTGCCCCAGCGTCTCACGCGGTTGGTGCGACAGCCAAACTTGCGCCGCGCCGACCGCAATGAACGCCAGCAGCGCGGCGTGACTGACCCGGCGCGCGCCAAACCGCTCGACAATCCGCGCATTGGTGAGGTTAGCCACCGCGATCCCGGCGGCCATGATCGCGAACATCAGCGGGAAGCGCTCGCCCGCGCCAAAATGTTCACCGATCAGTTGCTGGGCTGAATTGATATAGCCGAACAGTGCGCCAATCAGCAGCGCCCCGCCCATCACATAGCCGAATGCCGAACGGTCAGTGGCGGCTTCCCACATATTGGCAGCAATCACTTTGGGCTTGATTGCTTGCCGGTAGCCAGCAGGCAGGGTCTCGGGCAGCCGCAAATATACCCAGACGCCGACCACCGCGCCCATCACCGCCATACCGCTGAAGATCCAGCGCCACGAGGCGACCAGCAGCACTGCTTGGCCAAACGTTGGTGCAAGCATTGGTACGATCATGAACACCACCGAGATGGTCGACATCATCCGCGCCATCGCATCGCCGTCAAACCGGTCGCGGATGATCGCGGCGGGCAGCACCGCCAATCCGGCGGAAAACAGCGCCTGAACCGCGCGCAGCACCAGCAGCGTGGTGAAATCGTGAACCATCGCGCAGGCCAGTGACAGCGCCACATAACCCGCAAAGCAGCCGAACAGCACCGGGCGCCGGCCATAGCGATCGGCCAAAACGCCCGGCAGCAGCGAGCCGATCCCGGCGGCGAACAGGAACACCCCCACCACCAGTTGGCGGCGATTGGGATCGGCCACGTGCAGATCGGCTGCAATCTGGCCCAGCGCGGGCAGCATGGCATCGATGCACATCGCCTGCAGCGCCATAGTCATCGCCATCAGCGCAATGAATTCGCCGGGTCCGGCACCAAATTCGGCACTTGCAGGGTTACGCTGGGGCATGCGCTTGCCCATGACTTGTCGCCGGTTAGCTGGCTAGCTCTTTTCGTATGCAGGCGATTGGCGCTATCGTGCGGCGATGTCCGATCCTGCTACCGATGATCAAGACGCTGACGAAGGCGCTGGCGGTCTGCGCAAGATCATCCATGTCGATATGGATGCGTTCTACGCCAGCGTTGAACAGCGCGATGATCCGGCGCTGCGCGGGCTGCCGGTCGCGGTTGGTGGTGATGGCCCGCGCGGGGTGCTGACCACTTGCAGCTATGAAGCGCGCAAATTCGGCTGCCGTTCAGCCATGCCATCGGTCACCGCCAAGCGGCTGTGCCCCGCGCTGATCTTTCGCCCGCCGCGCTTTGGGGTCTATACTGAAGTATCGCGCCAGATCCGCGAGATTTTCCTCGATTATACCCCGCACGTCGAACCGCTCAGCCTCGATGAAGCGTTCCTCGACGTCACCGAAGACCTCAAGGGGATCGGCTCAGCCGTGCGGATTGCCGAACTGATCCGGACACGGATCAAGCGCGAGACCGGGCTGACCGCCAGCGCCGGGGTGTCGTACAATAAATTCCTCGCCAAACTTGCCAGCGATCAGCACAAACCCGATGGGCTGTGTGTGATCCGCCCCGGCGAAGGCTCGGCGTTTGTCGCGGCTCTGCCAGTCCGGCGCTTTTTCGGGATCGGTCCACGCGGGGCCGAGAAGATGACCGCGCTGGGGATCGAGACCGGGGCCGATCTGGCGCTGTGCGATATCGCCTTCTTGCGCAGCCATTTCGGCAGCCAGGCCGATTATCTGTACCGCGCCGCCCGAGGCATCGACTTGCGCCGGGTCAAAGCCAACCGGGCGCGCAAATCGGTCGGCACCGAACGCACGCTCGATAAGGATATTTCGTCGGGCTCGGCTTTGCGCGCAGTGCTGGCGAAAATTATCGAGCTGACCTGGGCACGGATCGAAAAATCTGGCAGCCAGGGCCGCACGCTGACGCTCAAGTTAAAGCACGCCGATTTCAGCCAGTTAACCCGGGCGCGATCCTTGCCGCAGGCGGTCGCCAGCAAAGCCGAACTCGCCGCGATTGGCCACGCCTTGCTCGATGAAGTGCTGCCGCTGGCGCAACCAGTCAGGCTGGTTGGGCTGACGCTGTCGGCGCTGGCCGAGGATGACGAACCAGCCTTGCCCCACAGCGCGACAAAGCAGGGATCATTGCAATTTTGACTGCCGCTCTTTTTGCAAGCAATCGCACTGCGTTTGGGTATAATTTTAACTGGGGCAGGTTTTTGAGTAGATTTATTGCTGTGAAATTTCGATGTCCAACCGCGACTGCGGCACTCATGCCGTTGTCGGTGCCAAGCATGGTCGGCGCAGATGACAAGCTGAAATACGACGATCTGATCCATTGCGCCGCGACTAACATGGTCGTCGCCGGGGTCTTGAGCCTTGATGACGGCAAGACCGCGAACAAGGACCAAATCGAAACCTTCAATCACCAGGCGGCAGCGCTGATGGCGATTGCCTCGATCGGCTCAAAGCAGGAAACAGCGGCCGTCATGGCCGATACATCGAAGGAATCCGACGCGATCATCGCGGTGCTCGGTGACAAGGAGAAGAGCAAAGGCTTCATCGATACCGAAATGCCAAGGTGCAACACGCTTGGCCAGGCGGCGATCCAGGTGATGAACGAGCCCAAGACTGGCAAGTAGGCACACGTTCTGCGCTGATCGGATGCTTAGTCCGCCGCGCCAGCTTGCGCCAGCCAGCCATCAAGCTGCGCAGCCAGCCGCGGGGACACGTCACTGGGCCAATCCGCCGCAGCGAAAAAGCGCGCGGAAATAACCTCGCGCCCATCGCACACCAGATCGCCCTGCGCCTTGCCGCAAACCAGATGAACGCGGTTGACCGTGCCATACAGCGGCTCATCGATCACCGCGAGGCTGCGCGCCTGCAACAGCCGCAGCCCGGTCTCCTCGGCCAGCTCGCGCTGCGCTGCGGCCAGCGGTGCTTCACCGCGCGCGATCCCGCCGCCGGGCAACAGCCAATTGCCGCTGCCATACGAATGACGGATCAGCAGGACCCGGCCAGCATTATCGATCGCCAGCACGCGGCAGCCTTCGAGCTTAACCTGCGCCAAGCGCCACCAGCGCCGCCGCAGCCAGTGGGCCAGCCGCAAGGAAAGCCGGTGCAGCGGGGCGGGGATCAGGTGAAGCACGTGACCGGCTGCTGTGCAGCGCCCAGCAACCGCGCGACTGGCAAGTCATTAGCCCCGCGCGCCGCCGCCGCGAACAGCCCGGACTTGGCCTCGCCGCGAATCACGAACAGCACCGCAGCGCTGTTCAGCAAGGCCGGAATGGTCAGGCTGAGCCGCTCAAACGGGGCTTCGGGGGGAAGTGGATCGGGCGTGATCCGGCGCACGGCCTGGCGATCATCAACCTGCGGATCGGTGCTGGGAAACAGCGAAGCAATATGCCCGTCAGCCCCCATCCCGAGCCAGGTCAGCGCAAAATGCGGCGGCCGGGCCTGTTCGGTCAGCGGCACCACCGTTGCCCCCAGCGGTTCAAGCGCCGCGCGGATCTTGCCCACATTGCTCGCCGGATGATTCTCGGGGACGATCCGGTCATCCCCTGGCCAGACGGTGATCCGCGCCCAATCGAGCGTCCCGGTGTGCCACTCCGCAAGGATTGGGAATGGGGTCGAGCCGCCGGGAATGGTGATTGCGACCGGGGCAGCGGTCGCTGCCAGCGCGCGCGACAGATGCGCTTCTAGCCATTCAGCTATGTCACTGTCGCTGGCCCCGGAGCGGATCGTAATGTGCTTCATCCATGGGCCAATAGCACCCCCACTAGCTGCGCGAAACGGTCAGCCCAACAGCGAGGTCAGAAACCACACGCGTTGCTCGGCCTGATCGGTCCAGTCGTCCGCCGCGCCTTCGGTGGCATTGTCGCCGGCCGCTCCGGC
>JANMBA010000188.1:0-3560 GCA_031360105.1 Novosphingobium sp. | reverse complement strand
AGCCACGCCCAGTGCCCGATGCACGGCGCTTCGCCGTTGCCATAGCCTTGGCTGAACACCACGTCATCGACGCGCGCGGGGTTGATCCCGGTGCGCTCGATCAGTGCCTTCAGGATCACCGCGCCCAGATCGCCAGCGGTCAGCGCAGCCAGCGCCCCGCCGAACTTGCCAACGGGCGTGCGGATCGGAGCGACGATGGCGGCGCGTCTGAGAGTCATGGTTTGTCCTTGTCCGATCCAGCGACGAGGCCGCTGCCGATCATTGCTGAAATTTCCGCCGCGGTAAGCCCGAGTGTATCGGCCAAAACCTGCTCGCTATGCTCGCCAAGGTATGGCGCGGGTCTGGGATCGCCCACTATCATATCCGGCACGTTAACGAACGAGCGCGCCGCAGGATACGTGAACCCGCTGGGATTGGCGGGTGATGGCCCGAATAGCGGGTTATCCGCCACCAGCACCGGATCCTGCGCGGCTTCGAACATCGTGCGGTAATGCTCGAAGGTTGCTCCCGCCGCGCTCAGCCGCTGCGCCAGATCGGCGTAGTCGCGCTGTCCGGCGGCGCCTTGCATGATTGCGAAAATGCTTTCGCGCTGGTCGAAACGGTTGGCGTCGCTGGTGGCAAAGCTGAGCCCGCTCGAACCCTCAAGCGCGGCAATCTGCGCGCGCACAGCCAGCGCATCGATCAGCGCGTTCCATTGCTTGGCGGTTAAAGCGGCGACCATGAACCGCTGGCCGTCGCGGCTGACCAGATCGCGGCCGAGCGCACCCCAGATCGCATTGCCCAACCGCTCGCGGTCGCCGCCGCGATAGAGCATTTCGGCCATTGCACCGCTGTTGGCCGCAGTCCCGATTGCCACATCGCCCAGCGGCACGCGCATCTCAATGCCTTCGCCGGTGGCATCGCGGTGTCGCAGCCCAGCCAGCAGCGCAAAGGCGCAGTAAGCGCCGGTGATGAAATCCCACGCCGGCAGCACCTGATTGATCGGCGGCGCGCTGGCGGGGTTCCACTCGGCCGGGCCGGTCATCAGCGGATAGCCGCTGGCCGCGTTGACGGTGAAATCCATCGCCTGGCGGCCATCGTGCCAGCCCATGATCCGCACCGAAACCAGCGCGGGGCAGCCTTGCGCAATCGCGGCATGGCTCAGGAACGAATCGACCGGCAGGTTGGTTATCAGCACGCCGGTCTGCTGGACCAGTTCGACCAGCAGCGCGCGGCCCTGCTTGCTGTGCAGATCAAGCGCGACGCTCTTTTTGGCGCGGTTGAGGTTTTCCCACGCGAGCGAGCGGCCCTCGCGGGTCAGCAGCGCGCGGTCATAGTCAAGCCCGCCGGCCGTGTGATCCACCCGGATCACTTCGGCCCCCAATTGCGCGAGATACAGCCCGGCGGTGGGCGAGGCGACGAACGAGGAGACCTCGATCACGCGCAGCCCCGACAACAGGTTATACATCGCAGGTGCCCCTTTGCATCCGGCTGAGTTCAATAGCGCGGTGTTAGCGCGGTGTTAGTGCGCGGTTAAGCTGGAATCTGATTGAACGGCACGCCTTTATCCGGGCGGTAATCCTGCGGCAGGCCCAGCACCTTTTCGGCAATGGTATTGAGCAGCACCTCGTCCGAGCCCCCGGCAATCCGCCCGGTCGGGGCGTTGAGCCAGCTCGTCCCCCAATCCTCTTTGACATAGGCATGCTCGTCAAACGCCAAGGCATCGGTGCCTTGCAGATCGAGCGCCAGTTCGGACAGCTTTTGCCGGCTGCGCACTGCAACCAGCTTTTGCAAGCTGCCTTCGGGTCCGGGCTGCATCCCGGCCTGCATCATCAACATCGCGCGGCGCGTGATCGAATCGAGCCCGGCGCGCATCGCGTGATTGCGAGCGATGGCTGAGCGGATCCGGCCATCTTCAATCGCCGGACGGCCGCCAACGTGAGCGGTCTTGGCCAGCTTGACGAAGAGATCCAGATGCGGACCGAACCCGGCGCTGTC
Source organism: Novosphingobium sp. (assembly GCA_031360105.1). Taxonomy (GTDB): domain Bacteria; phylum Pseudomonadota; class Alphaproteobacteria; order Sphingomonadales; family Sphingomonadaceae; genus Novosphingobium. The sequence goes on along the minus strand of JANMBA010000188.1, from coordinate 1,583 downwards.
AGTGGCGATATAGCGTTCGATCATCAGCGTGTGGAGCGCGAGGCCAAACCCGCCGCCCACTTCGCCCATCCGCTGATTGTCTTCCAGCCGGACGTCGTCGAAAAACACCTCGTTGACGTGGCTGTCCCCGCCCGCGAGCTTGATCGGGCGCACTTCAACGCCGGGCGCTTTCATATCGACCCAGAAGTACGTCAGGCCCTTGTGCTTGGCGACAGCGGGGTCACTGCGGGTCACGATCACGCCGTAATCGCTGTATTGCGCCCAGCTGGTCCAGACCTTCTGGCCGTTCATTTTCCAGCCGTTGCCGTCTGGTTCGACCTTGGTCCGAAGCGCGGCCAGATCGGACCCGCCCGACGGTTCGGAGAACAGCTGGCACCAGATTTCTTCGCCGCGCAGCGCTTTGGTCACGCGCTCTTTCACAAAGTCGCGGTCTTGCCCGTAATGGATCATCATCGGCACCGGCATCCCCAGCGAAATTCCGAAGAATTGCACCGGCATGCCGAACTGCATTTCCTCACCATCGAAGGCGATCTTGTGGAGGTTGCTCAGCCCCTGCCCGCCCAGCTCGGGCGACCAGTTGATCCCGGCAAACCCGGCGTCATATTTGGCCGCCATGTATTCCCGGCCCAGCGCCAGATCCTGCTCTGAGGTGTTGCCGCGCCGGTTCTCACGGGCATATTTGGGCACCATGCCTTCAAGGAACGCGCGCGCTTTCAGCCGATAGGTTTCCAGCTCGTTCATGTAATCGCTCCTGCCAATTGATCGACCAACAGATCTTCCCAGAACAGCAGGTTGCCCTGCTCGATTGCCAGACTGCGCGCGCGGCGCATGTGAAGATGCAGACCTTGTTCCCAGGTTACCCCGATCCCGCCGTGGATCTGCACACAGTCACGCGCGGCGGTATCATAAGCCTCGGTCGCGCTGAGCCGGGCGTCGGCGGCGGCGATCAGGAAGCCGGGCTGGCCTTCACTCGCCCCGGCATGAATGCAGTTCGCGCGGGCAATTTCGATCAGCCCATACAGCTCGGCAATGCGATGCTTGATCGATTGGAACGCGCCGATCGGCTGGCCGAACGCCTTGCGGGTCAACGCATAGTCACGCGCGATATGGAGCAAAGCCTCGGCCCCGCCAACCTGCTCGTGCGCGGTGACCACCGCCATCTGCGCCAGCACATCGCGCGCCAGGGCAAGCGCCGCCGCGCCTTGCGCCAGCAGCGTGGCCGGGGTGTCCGCAAACACCAGATCGGCGTAAAGCCGCGTGTTATCGAAGCTGGGCACTGCGGTGCGGGAAACGCCTGCCAGCTCAACCAGTACCAGCACCGGCTGGCCATCGCAGCTCGCCAGAACCACCACCAGATCGGCGCTCAGCCCGCCGATCACCGCTGGCTTGGTTCCAGTCAATTTGCCCTCAGCAAAGGTTACCGCCGAATGCGCAGGCAGTGCGTCGCTGCCCTCGGCCAGCGCCACCGTCGCCAGCAGCTCGCCAGCAGCCAGCGCGGCAAGCCGATCGGTCTGCCCCGCGCCAAGCAAGGCCTGCGCCGCGCCATATCCCACGGTCAGGAACGGCGCGCCCGCCGTGGCCGC
>JANMBA010000145.1:0-5219 GCA_031360105.1 Novosphingobium sp. | reverse complement strand
GCGGCCGCCGCGATGAGCGCGGTGCTTGTGGTCACGGTCCGCGTTAAGCCATTCTCTGCTGCGCTGTGGATGGTGCCGTTGGCTTTGCTATCGAGTGCGATGCTTGGCCACTCGCTGGCCCGGATCGGGGCGGAGAAGCTGGCGGCCAAACCGCAGCTGTTTTTCATGCAATCGGGCGGGCTGGCGTTGGCCTTCGTGATTCCGGCCTTGTTAATCAGCCAGACCCGCCACGGGGTGAGCATTCGCCAGACGACGCTGGATAGCGCCGCGTTTTTGGCAGCCTATCTGGCGATGGGCGCGGCTTTCTGGGTGATCGGCTTCAGGTAGCGCGCCGGATCGAGCGCCAGCTTGTTGCGCCTGATCTCAAAGTGCAACTGCGGCGCGCTCGCCAGCCCGGTCTGGCCGACCAGCCCGATCCGTTCGCCCGATTTGACCTTGTCACCGACTTTGACAGTGATTTTGCTCAGGTAGCTGTAAGTCGAGGTCCAGCGCCCCGAATGATAGACGATCACGGTCAGCCCATATTCCTCCGGCCCGGGCCCCGCAAAAATCACTTCGCCCGCCGATGACGCGCGCACCGCAGCCCCTTCATCGGCCAGCACATCGATCCCGTCGTGCGGCGGCAGAGCGCCGCCAGCGGCGACAAAGCCGCGCCGCACTTTGCCTGATACCGGCCACGCGAACGCCGGGGCAATCGTATCGGGCAGACCCTTGGCCGGCTCAGTCGAGATGCTGGGGCTCGCGGCGGCGAGCGGCCCCGCACCCGCGCCGCTGGCCAAAGTCGGGATCGCCAGCTTTTGCCCCGGTTTGACCTTGGCCGCGCGCTTCAGGCCATTGGCGGCGGCAATCTCGTCCCACGGCACGCCGTAATCCATCGCGATATCGAAGCCCGTCTCGCCATCCGTGACCGTATGGCTGCGGCGGCGCGGGATCACCAGTTTTTGCCCGGCCTTGACCGCGTAAGGCGCCTTCAGCCGGTTGGCCTCGATAATCAGTACGCGCGGCACTGCGGCGCGCTGCGCAATTCCGCCAAGGGTTTCGCCCGGCTTCACCACATGCACGGCTTCGGTTTTCGGATCGGCCTTGGGGGTATCTTTGGCGGGCAGCGGCAGCGCGGCCAGCGCGGCTAGCGCCGTGACTGCAATCCCGAGACCGATGCGCCGGATCATCCCGTATAGCGCCCGGCCAGTGCGGCCAGCGAGCCATCGTGCGTCAAGTCAAGCTGGAGTGGGGTCACAGATACATATCCGTCCTGAATTGCCTCAAGGTCGGTGGCATGGCCGGGGGTGTGCTCAATCCCGTGCAAGCCGAACCAGAAGTAGTCGTAGCCGCGCGGGTCAGTCCCTTCAACCACCGATCCGCGCGCATAATCGTGGAAGCCTTGGCGGACCACGCGGATGCCTTGCACCGCTTCGGCTGCAATCGGCGGGAAGTTGACGTTGACCATCGTGCGCGGGGCGAACGGTGCGCCCAGCAGCGGGGCGAGCACTTTGGCCCCCCACACTTCGGCGGCGGCGAACGGCACACTGTCACCCATGCCCTCGGCGGCGTAAACTTGGCTCAGCGCGACCGAACGGATCCCCGCCAGTGCGCCTTCGATTGCGGCGGAGACGGTGCCCGAATAAGTGACATCGTCGCCCAGATTGGCCCCGCGATTGACGCCCGACAAGATCAGATCAGGCGCGGCGGGCAGCACTTTGCGCAGCGCCATCATCACCGCATCGGTCGGCGTTCCTGAAACGGCAAAGCGCCGCTCGCCATGCTGGCGCAGCCGCACCGGACGGCCCAGCGAGAGCGAATGACCCGCGCCCGATTGTTCTTCTGACGGGGCGACGATCCAGACGTCGTCGGAGAATTGCTGGGCGATGCCTTCCAATACCTCGAGGCCGGGGGCGTGGATCCCATCGTCGTTGGTGAGCAGGATGCGCATCAATTGGGCACCAGCGTGGTGATCCCGCCCATATAGGGCAGCAGCGCGGCGGGCACGGTGACCGAGCCATCCTCCTGCTGGTAATTTTCCAGCACCGCCACCAGCGTGCGCCCGACCGCGAGGCCCGAACCGTTCAGCGTGTGGACGAACTCGGTGCCTTTAGCGCCTTCAGGCCGGTAGCGCGTGTTCATCCGCCGCGCCTGAAAATCGCCGCAGTTGGAACACGAGCTGATCTCGCGGTAGGTGTCCTGCCCGGGCAGCCAGACCTCAAGGTCATAGGTCTTGCGCGCGGTGAACCCCATGTCGCCAGCGCAGAGGAGCATCTTGCGGTACGGGAGTTCGAGCGCTTGCAGGATCGATTCTGCCGCCGAAGTCATCCGCTCGTGCTCAGCGGCGCTGTCTTCGGGACGGCAGATGGATACGAGCTCGACCTTCTCGAACTGATGCTGGCGGATGTACCCGCGCGTATCCTTGCCCGCCGCGCCGGCCTCAGAGCGGAAACACGGGGTCAGCGCGGTCATCCGGCTCGGCAGGGCGGCTTCGGCCAGAATCTGCTCGCGCACCGAATTGGTCAGCGACACTTCGGCGGTGGGGATGAGCCAGCGGCGAGTAATCGGATTTTCTTTAATTGCGTCTCGAACCAATTTGAATGCTTGCGCTCTTCCGAGTTCATCCGCTTCGCCTTCGAGGCTCAAATTAGTTATGGCTTGCTCAACCGCCAATCTAACCTGCTCATCGTTCACACTGAGCGACGATTTAAACAGGTCCTCGGCAAACTTGGGCAGCTGGCCTGTCCCAAAGACTGCCTCATCCCTTACAAGCAGCGGCGGCGCGCATTCGGTGTATCCATTCGTCACGGTCTGCTTATCGAGCATGAATTGCCCCAGTGCCCGCTGCAGTCGCGCCATCTGCCCGCGCAAGAAGGTGAACCGCGCGCCCGATATCAAAGCGCCGGTCTCGAAATCGAGTCCCAGAGCGGGGCCGAGGTCGGCGTGTTCCTTGGATTCAAAGTTGAAGCTGCGCGGCTTGCCCCACTTCGCTACCTCGACGTTCTGCGCCTCGTCCTCGCCGTCAGGCACATCCGCATCCGGGAGATTTGGTAGAGCAGCGAGATGTGATTTCACTTTTTCAGCGAAGTTTGCACCGGTCTTTTCCGCTGCTTCTCCGATGTCAATTCTTAGCCCCATCAATTCCCGAAAGCGTTCTTCGTTTCCCGACGCCTTAGCTGCTCCGATTTCCTTTGAAATTCTGTTGCGCTCGGCCAATTGAACCTGATGCAGGTTTTCAGCGCTTCTCCGCTCCGTGTCGAGTGCAAGGATCACTGCCGACTGCGGCTCCACCCCCCGCCGCGCCAGCGCAGCATCGAAAGCTTCAGGATTCTCGCGAATGAATTTGATGTCGTGCATGGTGCGCGGCCTATGCCCGCTTGCGGCCATGCTTTCAAGGCGGGGAAATGGTGGGCGCGGCAGGGATTGAACCTGCGACCCCACCCGTGTGAAGGGTGATTTGGCTTGCGAAACGAGGGAATTGCGTTGGTTTCCAGAAGAACGGAGGGGGAATAATCCGTGAACGAAGGCGAACTTGCTGACCATATGCTGTCCACCGTCAATTGGTCTACCGTCGCGGCGATGCGCTGGATGAACGCAGCAAGATGATGGTCAAGTGGGCGCGGTTCTTTGCAGCCAAGGCCTGATATCTTGTAGACTTCAGGAAAGCTTGGAACCCCGGATTGATGCCGCATTGGGGTCAATGAACAGGTCTGCGGCATTGTTGGAGATGGGCGGTTAGAGATCGGTTCGTCCCGTGAAGGGTACCACACGCTTTTACCGCTACCGTCGCTCTCATCGCCGAGATCATGTCTCGGCACAAACTACGAAAATTCGCAATTCCGTAACTCCCCAATTGGCAGCTGCAACCAGTTGGGGCTTAGAGTGTCCGCAATCGGGCCGTTCACCGATCAGTCCTAGCGACGCATTTGTCGTGGAAAGCGGACATTGCATTTGATGTGATAACCGACTGCTTTTGGGCCTTGTCCGGACAGGCAGTGTCGCATTCGAACTTGACTCGCGCTCGGCAAGGGCATGACTGTTTGGTGATCGGCAATTTTGATGCAATTTGATGCAATCGAAGCAGTGGACGAGAAATGAGGTGCGACCTGATATTGTTGCTAGATCTACTGCGATGAAGCATCTGAGATTTTCGGCGGCGATGCCGGAACAAACGCAACTCGGCGGGCTCGGCCCGATGCTGTTGCTGTGTGACCATGCCAGCAACTTCATTCCTGAGGTTTTCGGCTCGCTCGGTCTTACGGATGATGGTTTGAACAGCCATTTTGCGCGGGATCCCGGTGCCGCAGAAGTGACGCGCCAGATCTCTCGGCAGCTAGACTGTCCGGCCATTCTGGCTTCCGCCTCGCGCCTGCTGATCGACTGTAACCGCGATCCTGGCGATTGGGATTCAATCGTAGAGATTGGCGAAGAGACCCCGATCCCCGACAATGTCGGCCTGTCTCAGGTAGAGCGCGCGGCGCGTGCCGAAGCCTTTCACACCCCCTTTCATGATTGCATCGAGGCGGCACGGGTCGCGGGCGGTGCCCGGCTCAAGGCAATGGTTTCGATCCACAGCTTTACGCCGGAATATCACGGTAAGCAGCGGCCCTGGCATATTGGCCTGGTCCATAATACCGATCATCGACTATACGAAAACCTGGCGCTGCAACTGCGGGCGGATGACCACCTGACGATCGGTGACAATCAACCTTATGGGCCGGGCGACGGGGTCTACTACACCTTGACGCGCCATGCCGAGGCGCACGGACTGGCCGCGCTCATGATCGAAATCCGAAATGATCTGATCGCGACCGAAATCGGACAATCCGCTTGGGCACAGCGACTCGCACCAATGCTGCTCGATGCGGTCGAGGGTCTCGATGCTAAACGAGCAGCGTAATTAGAAACGTAATTAGGGGCAAAGCGTGGCAGACCAGGATGTTTCTCTTCACGCTGAAGACGTGCAGACGCTTCATAGCCTGGGTTACGCTCAGGAGCTGTCCCGGCGGATGGGGCATTTTTCCAATTTCGCGATCTCATTTTCAATCATCTGCATCCTGTCGGGCGGGATCAATTCGCTAGGCCAAGGAACTGGCGGAGCAGGCGGCGCTGCGCTCGGGATCGGCTGGATCGTTGGCGGCCTGGCCGCACTGATGTTCGCGCTGGGAATGGCCCAGCTGTCTTCGGCATTTCCGACTGCGGGCGGACTTTACCACTGGAGTTCGATCCTTGGCGGCCGG
>JANMBA010000124.1:0-3458 GCA_031360105.1 Novosphingobium sp. | reverse complement strand
CCTGCAAGGGCTACACACGGCGACCGAGGGGATAGAGCATGACATGGTGGTCGCCGAGATCCGTTTGCTTGACCAACGCATCCGCCTGATCACCCGCGCGGTATTTTCGCTGGTGATCAGCGGCCTCGCGATCGGGACCACGGTGGCCGAATTGTTCCTCCAGCAATTGTTCGCGGTTGACCTGCAGTTATTGGCCGCCTTGACCTTTCTTGTCGCGATTGTGCTGCTGATGTGGGCGCTGGTGCTGTTCATGCGTGAAACCCGGGTTTCAGCGCAGCAACTGCGCATCCCGCGCGGTTATCTGGAGCTGGAACGCGACTTGTAAATCCTCCCCGGCACGGGGAAGAAGCCTATTTCAGCAGCTTCTGCCCATTGGCTTCAACTGCGCCGCGCACCAGCGGTTCGAACAGTTTAAGCGCGAGCGGCAGGTCCAGTTCCACGGTCACCGCGCTGTCACTCACTTCGACCGCCGCGTTGACCAGCTTGCCCATTGCTTTGACCGCGACATTCATCCGGTCTTCGCTGGGCCAGGTCACCGTCACGTCGCCCATGCCGCCGGGCATCATCCCGGCCAGCTCGCCGCTGCGTTCGTGCAAGCGGCGGCGTGCTTCTTCGCGGCCCAGCTGGTGGGGGATCGGCACACGCATCAGCTCGGCACTCCGTCTTCGGTCTGGTCGCCATATTTGTATTCGAGGTAGCGCGTCTTGATCGCCAGATTGTCAAGCGCGCCGGTGGCCAGTTGCCGCGTAACACTGTCAATCTCGGCGCTGATGGTTTGCAGCCCGGCGACGAATTGCTTGGCCGGAGTGGTTCCGGCGCGTTCTTCACTCCGCAGCTGTTCGGGGATCTTGCGGTAGCCGTCGATCATGTCGGGCAAATGCTCGCCCACCAGCTTGCGCACTTCGGCGGCCTGCGGGTGCGATTGGTCAAGCCCGACCAATTGCGCGCCCAGCCCATCCAGCTGCTGCCCGATATGATCGACCAGCGTAACAGCGGGCGGCGGCAGCGCGCGGCGCTGGCTTTCCAGCCACAGCTCGGTCTGCCCGACCAGCGCGCGGATATCGGTGGTGTTAGGATTGATATCAGCGCGGCTGGGCACTTTGAGCTTGGGATATTGGGCGAACAGCCACACCGCCGCCACGGTCGCCGCCGCGCCGATCGCCAGGCCCGTAAAGCCGATCCCGCTGATGATCCCGCCGACGACCGACAGCCCGACCCAGATGCCGACCACCGCCAGCGCGATATTGCGCAGCTTGCGCCCGAAATGCCGGGTCTTGATCGCGGCCGAACCCTGCCCGATCGAACGCCGCCGTCCGCCCGCACGCTGATCGATCAGCGATGATCTGGCCTGCTGCAGGATCAGGTCAGAATTGTGCGCATCGCCGGCCATCAGATCCTCTCCATTTTCACGAAGTGCAAATGGGGAGGTGGGCCGCCGAAGGCGGGTCGGAGGGGCGTCGGAGCGGGCGAAGCTACCCCTCCGGCAGCGGCTAAAGCCGCTGCCACCTCCCCATTTGTGGCAGTCGCCAAAAATGGAGAGGAGCAAAGAAACGCCATTACCACCTAGCTTTCCAAACTCAGCATGCTGGGGGCATCGTGCGCCAGCTGCGCCTGCGCCGATCCTTCGGCCCGCGCGATATAGCCGCGCGATTTTTCGACCTCGGCGCTCAGCGTTGTGACGGTCTGCTTCATGCTTTCCAGCGCTTTCACCTTGAAGGTGTCGATGTTGTCCATTGTATCGTAGATGTTCTGGAACGCGCGTTGCAGCACCTCAACCGGAATGGTCGAGCTGGCCGCCTGTTCGTGGATCCGCCCGGTCTGTTCGCGCAGCAGCGTGCTGGTCGAATCGATGATTCCGGCGGTGGTGGTATTCAGCGCGGTGACTTGCTCCAGCACCAGCCGCTGATTGGTCATCGCTTGCGCCACCGTGACGGCGGTGCGCAAGGCGGCCACCGTGGTGGTGCTGGCGCGGTCAACGCCTTTGACCAGTTCCACGTTGTTCTTCTTGACCAGATCGAGCGCCAGATAGCCTTGCACCGCGACCGCCATTTGCGTCAGCAAATCCTGCGTGCGCTGGCGGACATAAAACAGCGCCGATTCGCGCACTGCCTTGGCCTTGGCCGGATCGGTCGCATCAAGCTCGGCGGCTTTGTCTTCCAGCTTTTCGTCGAGTGTCTTGGAGATGTGGATCATCTGCTCCAGATTGCCCATCGCTTCCCACAGCTTGGCCCGTTCAACATCGATCGCTGCGTTGTCCATCAGCAGCTCGTCCTTGCCTGAGCCAAGATGTGTGAGGATCGACTGGATGTGGCCCTGGGCTGACTGGTACGAGTTGAAATAGCGCTTCATCCGGTTTCCGAACGGCAGAAAACCCAGGAATTTACGCCCGCCTGACAGCTTGCCGCTTTTGCCCGGATCGAGCTCCTCGACCGTGCGGCGCAGTTCGGCCAGATTGGCACCGACCCCCATGTCCTTGTCCATCGCGCGGACCGGTCGGTCCAGAAACCGGTTTGACATGCCCGCCGCCGCCATAATCTCTTTGCGGCCCATGTTGGTGATCTGATCAACCTTTTTGCCGAATTCGGGCGAATTGCTGTCCGACGAAATCAGATCGGTGACGAACGCATCGACCTTGGCTTCAAGCTTGCTTTTGTGATCGTCAGTCACCGGCACCAGCCCGGCGGCGGCGGCGGGCAACACCACCGGCACGGGATCAGGCGCAGTCAAGGTCAGCGCGGGGGCAGTGGCGGTTTCAGTCTGCGTAGAGGCCATTGATCGGGTCCGTATCCAGGGTTGTCCAGCCAATGTGGGATGCGCTGGCACTTCTGCAAGCTGTATTATCAAGATAAGACAGGGGCGGCAAGGAAATGGTTTGGCACCCGCAAGACACGATTTGGCGCATGCGGCGCGTGGGTGAATCACCTTGGGTGACACCTGGATGACAAAGGCGACAGTGTGTCACCCTGATTTGTGCCATCTATTGATTACAGATCAGTTGTTTAAGCTTTTCAGAGCGACAGTGTTTGTCGCGGCGCAGGGTGCGTTCAGCAGTCCCGCCGACGGCTGCTGCGGATTTGCCCGGTGCTGCCAGATCGCTGCCGTGTAGGAAAGTGACGCGCTTGGCAGGTCCGCCAGCTTGCGCCGGTCTGCTGAGCGGGTTACCGCCATCGAACCGGGGCAAAGCAACCTCCCGGTCAGGCCAGAGATGCACTTCGGCCCAAGCGTTGCCTTTCACGGGTCTGCCGATGCGGACGGGAAGGTATTTTGCGCGATGGCTAAGGTTTCCTCCAATCCGACATTCGGTGAACTGCTGCGCGTTTCTGCGCGGATTGGGTGCCTCAGCTTTGGCGGGCCGGCCGGGCAGATCGCGCTGATGCACCGCGAGTTGGTGGAAGAGCGCGGCTGGATCGGCGAGGAGCAATTCCTCCACGCGCTTAACTTGTGCCACCTGCTGCCCG
>JANMBA010000078.1:0-11316 GCA_031360105.1 Novosphingobium sp. | reverse complement strand
TTTGCCGCGCGCCGGGCCGATCCAGATTGGCGTGGGTGCAATGTGACCATGCCGCACAAGCAGGCGGTCATGCCGCTGCTCGGCAGGCTTGATCCGCTCGCCGCGCGGGTGGCGGCGGTAAACACCGTTGTACCCGGTCTTGATGGGCTGCTGCACGGGTTCAACACCGATGTGGCCGGCTTTCTTGAGCCGCTGCGAGCGCTGCTCACGGCCCCGCATTTGGTCCGAATGGCGCGGATTTTCGGGGCTGGCGGTGCGGCCCGGGCGATTGTAGCGGCGCTGGCCGATCACGGCTTCACGCTGGTGCTGGCTGCCCGCGATCCAGCTAAAGCACGCAAATTGCTTATTGAACTGGTTCCGCACGGCGAGCATCACACACCTCCACTCGATCACTTTGCCCAATCGACCGATTTTTCCTTCGACGACCGTACCCAGCTGTTCGATCTGGTGGTCAACGCCAGCCCGCTCGGCATGGCCGGCCAGCCGCCACTAGCGCTCGATTTCAGCCATGTCCCGCCGGGCAGCGTGGTTTATGACATCGTCACCAACCCGCACGACACCGCGTTTCTAAAAGCCGCCCACGCCGCTGGCTTTGTAACAATCGACGGAATGGCGATGCTGATCGGCCAAGCTGCGGCGGCATTCGCGCTATTTTTCGGCCAGCCAGCCCCGCGCGAACATGACGCTGAATTGCGTGCGTTGTTGACCGCATGACCAAGCCATTCATCTTAGGCCTGACCGGCTCAATTGGCATGGGAAAATCGGCGGTTGCAGCGATGTTTCGCGAAGCCGGGGTCCCGGTGTTCGATGCCGATGCCGCCGTGCACGAACTGCAAGGCCCGCAGGGTGCGCTGCTTGCCGCGATCGAGCAGGAATTTCCCGGCTCGACCAATGCCGACGGTGTCAACCGGCTGAAACTGGGCGCGGCGGTGTTTGGCGATCCGGCGGCGCTGAGGCGGCTGGAAGCTATCGTTCACCCGGCAGTCGCCGAATTGCGCGGATCTTTCCTGGCTAAGCACACAGCAGCACCGCTGATCGTGTTCGATATCCCGTTGCTCTATGAAAAATCAGGCCACAGCGGGCTTGATGCGGTGGCGGTCGTTTCTGCTTCGGCGCAGCAACAGCGAGAGCGCGTGCTCGCGCGGCCGGGTATGACCGAAGAAAAGTTCACTAAAATTCTGGGTCTGCAAGTGCCCGATGCCGAAAAACGTCACCGCGCCGATTATGTCATCGATACCGGGGTTTCGCGCGACCAGACGCGTCAAGCCGTGCAGCAGCTGGTCCAGAAGCTGAAATCCGGCGAAAAATAGCCAGCAAGCCACTTGTAACCAGCCGCCGATAGGCAGATATTGATTGGGCGATGCGCGAAATTATCTTTGACACCGAAACCACCGGCCTTGATCCCAAGAGCGGTGACCGACTGGTCGAAATTGGCTGCATTGAAATGGTCAATCGGGTGCCGACTGGCCAAACCTTCCACGCCTATTTCAACCCTGATCGCGATATGCCCGCCGCCGCCGAGGCGGTGCACGGCCTTTCAATTACGTTCCTTTCGGACAAGCCCCGGTTCCACGAACGTGCGCATGACGTCCTCGAATTCATGGGCGATTCCAAGCTGGTCGCGCACAATGCCGGGTTCGATTTCGGCTTTGTCAATTCCGAGCTGGAGATGTGCGGGTTGCCGCCGCTCGGGCGTGAGCGGATGATCGATACTGTGCAGCTGGCGCGGGTCCGGCATCCCGGCGCTAAACTAAGTCTCGATGCGTTATGCACCCGCTATGGGATCGATCGCAGCCATCGCACCCGCCACGGCGCTCTGCTCGATGCCGAGCTGCTCGCGCAGGTCTATGTCGAGCTGACCGGCGGGCGGCAGATCGGGCTTAGCCTGGCAGCCGCGCGCGGGGATGCTGATATTGCGGCGGGAGGAAGCCCCACTTTGCACCAACGGCAACGCGAGTTTCGCCCCGCCCGTCCGCATGGCCCCAGCGAGGCCGAGCTCGCGGCCCATGCCGCGTTTCTCGAAACGGTGAAAGCTCCGCTGTGGCTCGATTGACTCAATTTCAAACATTTTAGAAGGAGTACCGCTGCCATGGACATTCGCGTATCTGGCCACCAGGTCGAAACCGGTGAAGCACTGCAAACTCACGCGCAGGACCGCTTGGCCGCGATTGTCGGGAAATATTTTGCCGGCGCATTGTCGAGCACGGTCACCTTCAACCGGGCGCCCGCAGGTGCGTTCCGCGCCGATGTGGTTACTCACGTGATGCATGGTCTGGTGCTCAAAGGCGCAGGGATCGCGCAGGATGCGCACATCGCGCTCGATCAGGCGGCGGAAAAGATCGACAAGCAGCTGCGCCGTTACAAGCGCCGTTTGACCGATCACTCGGCCCAAAGCGCCCATGCCGTGCGAGAGGAAGAGGCCGGCTATACCGTCTTCGCCGAACCCGATGAACATGCCGACGAAATAACCGGCGATGCCCCGCTGGTGATCGCCGAGACCCGTGTTGATGTGCCCGAAACCACGGTGTCCAATGCGGTGATGATGCTGGATCTTCGGAACACGAACGCGTTGCTGTTCAAAAATGCTGGCACGGGGCGGCATAATATGGTTTACCGCCGCGGAGATGGTTCGATCGGCTGGGTTGAACCTTCCTGACGCGTAGCGTAAAGGCGCGCACGTTTCCATCAGGCGAGGAGGGGCTGAACGTCGGGATGTTCCCGCCGCGCTGTCCCCTGTCCGGACCATCTGTGCAATTTTTAGATAGTCTGCCCGCCCTATGACCGCACTTTTTACACTATTGCCCGAAGCTGTCGGCACGATCGCTGCCGAGAGCAAGCAGATCATCCTTGACCGGCTCGCGCACCGCTTTGCAGGGGTGTATGGGCTTGATCCGGTACTGGTGCTTGAGCGGCTTGAAGAACGGGAAAAGCTGGGCAGCACCGGGTTCGGCCGCGGCGTAGCAATTCCGCACGCACGCATTCCCGAGCTGGGACGGCCAGTGGCCGTGTTTCTGCGGCTTGAAACCCCGGTAGCATTCGAAGCGGCCGATGGCATGCCGGTTGATCTGGTGTTCGGTCTGCTTTCGCCCGAATCGGCGGGCGCCGCACATCTTCATGCCTTGGCCGCGATCAGCCGGATGATGCGCGATGAAAAAATGCACACTGCGCTGGGCGAAGCGACCAACGCCGAAGCGCTCTACGCGCTGCTCGCTAACAGCATTGATCGCGACGCGGCCTGACCCCGCGGCTCCCTGCGCACCTCGAAGTCTCGGGCTTGCTACGCCAGGTGGCAGCAGCCGGCGGATTTGCCGCGGTGCTGCACAAAGGTGAACGCGAGGCAGGGACAATTGTGGTGATTTGCGCCGAAAATGGCACAAACCGGCGGTTGTTTGAACGGATGCCGGGAGCCGATGGCACCCGTTCCTGGTCGGTATCTATGGTAGAAGATACTGAAAACGCAGTTAAATTTGATGATTATACACGGCGACGCGGGGCCCAGGACCCCGACTTGTGGATTATCGAACTGGATATCCCGAATGGTGAACGGTTCATCGGATTGGCGGGAACTAACAATTGACTTTGTTGCACCGCACAAACTAAGCGCAGCCCACTTTTGATGCGTGGGCGGCGCGCTGGGCAAATCGGTTCAGAATGCAAGCACGCAGTCGGGGGACAGCCGGCAGGGTTACCGGTTTGGGGCCAAGTATAATCAGCTAGCCCCAGACAATCCTGCGTCAGGCGCGCCAACCGCCCAAGAATGACGATTAATGAGCAAGAAGCTCCACCGGGCCAGTGCACTCGCAGTGGCCGCAATGATTGGTACCATTATCTTCAGCGCCAATGGTTCGGGCGCTTCCGCGCAAAATGTTGCAGCGGATCCAACAACGGAACAGGTCATCCAGACCGCGCCGCTGCCAACCCCGATGTCGGGCGGCACGCCAGCAGACGAACTTCTCGCGCCGCAGGGCGCTCCCAGCGCGGTCGATGTTCCAGTCGATGCGCCGCAGATCCGGGCCGGAACGCTGGCCACACTGGTCGCCGCGCAGCCGCAACCGTTCGATCTTTCGCGGGAACTGAATTGCCTGGCCGGGGCGATTTATTTTGAAGCCAAAAGCGAATCGCTGACCGGCCAACTCGCCGTCGGACGGGTGATCGTGGCGCGTTCCAAATCAGGCCGTTTCCCCAATTCATATTGCGGCGTGGTGTACCAGCCCTCGCAGTTCTCATTTGTGCGCGGCGCAGCGATGCCGGGTATCGCCAGAACATCGCGGCAGTGGAAAAACGCCGTCGCGATCGCGCAAATCGCGCATTCGGGCACGTGGCGCAGCCCGGTTGAAGGCGCACTCTATTTTCATGCCGCTTATGTCAGCCCGGGCTGGCACCTGAAGCGCGTGGGCCGGATCGAAAACCACGTGTTTTACCGGTGAGATGATTTGGGGCGGGCCACTGGCTCGCCCCGCTCGCTTCAATCCCTGAATTCAAACCACACCGGCGCATGATCGCTGGCTTTTTCGCGCGCGCGATGGTCTTTGTCGACCCCGGCAGCGATGAGCCGGTCGGCCAGTTCGGGTGAGAGCAGCGCGTGATCGATGCGGAAGCCATGATCGCGCTGCCACGCACCAGCCTGATAATCCCAATAGGTCCAGACCCCGCCTTGCGGATTGAGCGTGCCGAGCGCGTCAGTCCAGCCAGCGGACAGCAGCCGGGCATAAGCATCGCGCGATTGCGGTTGCATCAGCGCATCGGCGGCCATCTCCGCAGGTGCCCAGACGTCACTATCATGCGGGATGACGTTGTAATCGCCCAAGACAATGGCGGGAACCTCCTGCGCCGCGATCGCCGCCATCCGAACGCGGAGCCGCTCCATCCAGCGCAATTTGTAATCGAACTTCGGGCCGGGCAGCGGATTGCCATTGGGCAGATAGATGCAGGCCACTCGCACGTCGCCGACATCGGCCTCCAGATAGCGCGAATGCTCATCTTCAGGTTCGCCCGCCAGCCCGCGTTGAACCTCGACCGGGGCCATTCCATCGGCCAGAATCGCGACGCCGTTGAAGCCTTTTTGTCCGTGCCAGATCGCCTGATAACCCAGCTTTTCAAACTCATCCGCCGGGAAGCCTTCGTCCGGCGTTTTGATTTCCTGCAAGCATGCGACGGCCGGCCGGGTTTCGCTGAGCCATTCGAGCAACCGCGGCAACCGCGCCTTGATCCCATTGATATTGTACGTGGCGATTTTCATCAGATCGCGAAGGACGATCCACAGCCGCAGCCTGACGCCGCATTGGGATTGGTAACCTTGAACGCGGCTCCGCCCAGCGATTCGATGTAGTCAACCTCAGACCCGGCCACAAGATCGAGGCTGACCGCATCGACCAGCAGCCGCACGCCGTCTTGTTCGATCACCAGATCATCACCCTGCGGCGCATCGGCCAGACCGAACTTGTACTGAAATCCAGAACAACCGCCGCCTTCGACTGACAAGCGCAAGATCGCGGGCTTGCCCTGCTTACCGGCGATCACCGCCACGCGCGCGGCGGCGGATGGACTGAAAGTCATGGTGAGAGCGTTCATCCAGCCGATGTAAGCGCTCACCGCGCTATCAGCAAGGCCGCGTCACGCGCTCTGGATGTAGCTGCGCATCGCCTCGGCATCGGCTTCGATCGCTTCGATCCGGTATTTGACGAGATCACCGATCGAGACAAACCCGCAAACTTTCCCGCCATCAACCACCGGCAGATGCCGGATCCGGCGCCGCGTCATCAGGCTCAGCGAATCGAGCACCCCGCTGTTTTTATCAACGGTGATCGGCGGCGAAGTCATCACTTCAGCTACGCTTTTGCTAAGCATGGCGGGGCCATGCGCCGCCAGCTGGTAAACTACATCGCGTTCTGAAAATATCCCGACAACTTCACCGTTTTGATAAACCGGCAGCGCTCCGATCCGCTTCTCCGCCAGAATCCTGACCGCCTCACCGACATTGTCGGCGGCATCGCAGCTGACAATGTCGCCGCTACGGCCTGCGATTATTCGCGCTATCGTCATGGCAACTCTCCCGGTTGGATGCGATTCTGGCAGGATGCCACGAAGCGCGACGTTTGGCGAATCAGTCGTCCAGGGGTTCGTGAGGTCCGGGATAAAGCCTGAAATCCTCGACCGGGACGCCGCCGACCAGATGCTCTTCGATGATCCGCTCAAGCACCGGCTCGGTGCACGAATGATACCAAATCCCCTCCGGCCAGACCACTGCGATCGGCCCGGCGGCGCAAATCCGCAAGCAATCCGCTTTGGTTCGCGCAATGCGCTGCTCAAGCCCGCGCTGCTTGATCGCCTTTTTGAGGTATTTCCAGGCCGGAGTGCCGACGCTGCGCGAACAGCACTCACCCTTCTCGGCTTCGGCGCACAAAAAGATGTGGCGGCGGATCTGATCGCCACCGGTCTTGACCAGCGCGGCCCGGGCCTTGGCAATTTCGGCGGGCTTTGAACTCATCCGCAAGGGCTAGCGGTAGGTGGCCGCGCAGCCTAGCTTTTCTTGCCGACAATCCGCGCGATTTCGGTGGCAACCAGCTTTTCGACCAGAGCCGGCAGGTGCTGTTCGAGCCAGGCGGCCAGTTCGGGACGGAGCAAATCGCGGACCATCCCCTCGAGCGAGGTTTCGCCTGACCGGACGATCTGCGGCGCGGCGGGCGGCTGAGCCAGCAAAGCCAGAGCCGCTAGCGATTCGCTGATCGAACTGACTGTCTCGGTGCCGACCAGCGGACTATCGCCCGCCTTGTCAGCGGTGCCAGCATAGTGGGCGGCGTCAGCTTCGGCTTCGTCATCCTCGATATAGGCACCAATCGCAGCCAGATCGAGCACATCGTCCTGGCTAGCAGCAGGTGCCAAGATGGTTGCATCGGCGGATGGATCGGCGGGCAAACCGCGCTCTTCGCGTTCACGCCGTTCATCGGCTGCACCGGCGCGATTATCGCGCGCGATTACTTTTTTGATCGATTCGAGGATTTCCTCGACCGACGGTTCTCCAGCTTGGCGCATCGCCCCAACTCCACGCTGTCCCCAATCGGGACAAGAATCACTGGCGGCTAACTGAACCGTCCTGCACGGGTGTGTCAACGGTGCGCGTCGATTCGATTGTCGGATCAGGGTCCTGGCTCCAATCCCAGATCTTGCCGCGAACCCGCTCGTAATTGACCTGCGGATCATAGAGCGCCCCACCATCAAGGCCGAGATCGCGCGCTTCGGCTTTGCCCATCGCGGCCAGCAGATTGAACCCGGCGACATAGGCATTGCGCTGGGCGGTGGCGAGCTGGACCTGCGCAGTCACCAGCTCGTTCTCGGCGTTCAGGATATCGAGGATCGTGCGATTACCGACCGTGTTTTCAGCGCGCACGCCTTCAAGGCTGAGCGCGGCGGCATCGATCGCGGTTTGTGATGATCCGATCAGCGATTGGGCCGCCTGCCATTGCGCAAAGGCTGAGCGAACATTGGCGACCACGGCCCGTTCGGTCCCGATTTCCTGCTCCATCACCACATCTTCGCGGGCCTGCGCGGCCCGGCGCTGAGCCGCTGGCAAGCCGCCTTGAAAGATCGGGACAGTGGCACGGACACCGGCCTGCGCGGTGGTAGATTTCTGCGTGAAGTTGCCCGGAACCGAACCACCAAGCGTGCCGAGATAGTCGGTATAACCACCACTAGCGAACAGGCTGATCTTGGGCAGCTTGCCCGCGCTCGCCACCCGCACATCATACCCGGCGGCAGTGGCGCGTTGGCGCGCCGCGAGCAGATCGGGGTTGTGATCGAGCGCGATCGCGACCGCTTCGGCGGCAGTGCCGGGCAGCCCGGCCAATAGCGGCGGACTTTGCAAGTCAACCGGCGCCTTGCCGACCACCTGGATGTACCGTTCGCGTGCCGAGATCAGGTTTGCTTCGGAGCTGCGGACTTGTCCGCGCGCCAGTGAGAGCCGCGATTGCGATTGTGCCACGTCGGTCCGGGTCAGATCGCCGATCTCGAACCGGTCCTTGCTGGCCTGCAAGTTGACATCGAGCCGCTGGACGTTGGCGCGGTTCAGCTTGACCACTTCCTGCGCCAGGATCACGTCCATGTAAGCGGCCACAACTTGCGAAAACAGACCGCTTTCGACCCCGCGCAAATCGGACTGACCGGCCCCGACCCGGGTTTCGGCTGCGCGCACCGAATTCTTTACGGCGCCGCCCGTGTAAATCGGCACACCCAATTGCGTTTGCGTATCAAACGCCCGGCTGGGCGAGGTGAACGAGTTCGAGCTGGTTTTGACGAATTCGGTATAGGTTGCCGTGCCAGACAGCGAAGGCAGCCCGGCCGAGCGGGCAATCGGCACGTTTTCGTCGGTAGCGCGCTGCTGGGCACGGGCGGCTTGCAGTGTCGGGTTGGAAACGTATGCCAGCGCCAGTGCATCGCGCAGTTCGTCAGCCAGCACCGGTCCGGCCGCCAGTGCTGCCGCTCCGGCCAACAGCAGGCCGCGCGCCAGACGCGATACTTTGAGCTTGCGCATATGCTTAGAAACTCCAGCTTTTGGCTTGGGTGAACTGACCCAACACCGGTATTCCAACTTCAGCCAGCGGAAGCAATTGTACCGCGCCACCCAGCTTGCGGCCGCTGGCCAGACGAGTCACGCCGCGCAGTACCAGCCCGGCCACTACCAGCCCGCCTGCAGCCACAACCGCCGTCAGATCAGGCGGCAACTGTTCGATCGCACCGTCGATCAGCAGCAGATCATAGGGCTGCTGACTGCGCCTAGCTGTGCCGCTATCTGCCGCATCGATGCTATCGACCAACGCCCCCATAGCTTCGACCAGTGCCGCCAGATAGGTGCTGCCGTTGCTGACCACCAGCACGCGTTCACCGGCGGCGGGCAAGGCCTCGCTTAACATCAGCCCCTGGACCAGCGGCGCAGGCAGTGCCTGGCCGCCGCCCAATGCAATTGCCCGGTCGATATAGGCATGGCCGCGGGCCTGCGGCGGGACATGGTCTTCGCGCGGCACCTTGGCCATCGCCGCGAGCACACGTTCGTGATTGACCCCGCTGACGCGCAGCTGACTATCGATCATCGCGCGCCGTGCGGCAGCATAATCAACAGGATCGCCAGTCTCAGCGGCGGTGATAGCAGTCATCGCAAGCGGCCCTTTTCGCATACTGTATTACACAACTAAAACAGCTCTGCAATCGCTTGCCTCATAACCGGTGGCTCCACCCGCGCCAAGCGCTTTGACGGGCGGGCAAGGCTGCGCCTATGGGGAGCGCAAAGGTGTGATGAACAAGGAGCCGGACCATGGCCGAAATGGTGACAATCCGCGAGGCCGATCTGATTGAGAGCGTCGCCGATGCGCTGCAATACATCAGCTACTATCACCCGATGGATTATATCCGGGCGCTGGGCGCAGCTTACGAAGCCGAGCAGGGCCCAGCCGCCAAGGATGCGATCGCCCAGATCCTGACCAACAGCCGGATGTGTGCCGAGGGGCACCGGCCGATCTGTCAGGACACCGGGATCGTCAATGTGCTGATCGAATGGGGCCAGGACTGCCGGCTCGAATCGGCGCGCTCGTTGCAGGACGTGGTCGATGAAGGGGTCCGGCGCGCGTACCTCAACCCCGATAACAAACTGCGCGCATCAGTGCTGGCTGATCCGGCTTTCACCCGCCGCAACACCCGCGACAACACCCCCAGCGTTGTTCACGTGACGATGGTTCCGGGCCGCACCGTGGGCATCGATGTTGCGGCCAAAGGCGGCGGGAGTGAGAACAAATCCAAGTTCAAGATGATGAACCCCAGCGATTCGATTGAGGACTGGGTTACCGAAATGCTCCCGCAAATGGGCGCCGGGTGGTGCCCGCCGGGGATGCTGGGGATCGGCATCGGCGGCACCGCCGAACATTGCATGCAGCTCGCCAAGCAGGCCTTGATGGAGCCTATCGACATGGCCCAGCTTAAGCAGCGCGGCGCGCAAACCGACATCGAGAAAATGCGGATCGAGATTTTTGACCGGGTCAATGCGCTGGGGATCGGCGCGCAGGGGCTGGGCGGACTGTCGACCATTCTCGATGTCAAAATTCTGGATGCGCCGTGCCATGCTGCGGGCAAACCCGTTGGGATGATTCCTAATTGCGCCGCTACCCGCCACGCTCATTTCACGCTCGATGGCTCGGGACCGAGTTTTCTCGAAGCTCCCAAGCTCGACGAATGGCCCGACGTGCACTGGGAGCCAGATCAAGCCGCCAAACGCGTCAATCTTGATACCTTGACGCGGGCTGAAGTGTGCAGCTGGCAACAGGGTGACCGGTTGCTGCTCAATGGAAAAATGCTGACCGGGCGCGATGCCGCGCACAAGCGCATCCAGGATATGCTGGCCGTCCAAAAAGCTGGCGGGGGCGAAGCGCTGCCGGTCGATTTCAAAAACCGCGCCATTTACTACGTCGGCCCGGTCGATCCGGTGCTGGGCGAAGTCATGGGGCCAGCCGGGCCGACCACCGCCACCCGGATGGACAAATTTACCGACATGATGCTCGATCTTGGCCTGTTGGTGATGATCGGCAAAGCCGAGCGCGGGCAAGGCGCGGTGCAAGAGATCGCCAAGCACAAGGTCGCCTATCTGATGGCGGTCGGCGGCGCAGCTTACCTCGTCTCCCGCGCTATCCGCAGCGCCAAAGTGGTGGCGTTCGAGGATCTGGGGATGGAGGCGATCTACGAATTCACGGTTGAAGACATGCCGGTGACCGTGGCGGTCGATAGCCAGGGCAACAATGTCCACCAACTCGCCCCGCTGGTCTGGCGCGACAAGATCGCCAAAGAACACTTGCTCGGCTGAGCGCCCCGAAATCGACCAACGCGGCTGGGGCTTCGACCAAGCCGCTGGCTTTTTGGCCAGGTTCCCGGCTAACGCATGGGGCCATGGACGAAATCAATCTCCAGCCCGGGCGCGTGCCGACACGCGCCGTGCTCGCCTCGATTGCGGGGCTGTGGCTGTGCTATCTGGCGCTGATCACGCTGCGCAGTCTGCTGATCGACCGCACATATTTTGGCGAGATGCTGGCGCTGCGCAGTGTCGTGACGCTGGCCGGGATGGCGGTCACGGTAATGGTTTGGTCGATCCTGCGGCTGTTCGACAATCACCGTATGGGCGTGCGTATGGGCATTGCCGCGGTAGTGATTGTGCCCGCCGCGCTGGCGCTCGCCTTGATCAACACGCAGGTCTTCTCCGGAATCGACCAGCGCAACTTCAAGCAGGAGCGTAATCCCAGCCAAGTCCAGATCCGTCACGACACGGCGGGTAACGTGTTGGTC
>JANMBA010000071.1:0-1994 GCA_031360105.1 Novosphingobium sp. | reverse complement strand
CCGGTGCTTGACTGGAGCCTGCAAGTCGAGGGCAGCAGCCTGGCGCTGATCCGGTATGTGCTCGATATTCGCGATGGCACACCCGAGCCCGACGAAGCCCGGCTCGATGTGCAATTGCAGACGATGGTGCGCGGCTGGACCGACGCGGTCGAGGCGGAGATTGCCGCCAGCGAAGACCCCTCGCGCGCCGCCGCCATCGCAATGCGGTTTGCCGAGGCGTTTCCGCAAAGCTATCGCAGCGCCTATGGCGCGGCCGAAGCGGCGGCCGATATCGCCCGGTTGCGACGCTTGGCGGACGACGGCGAAGACGGCCCGCGCCGGGGCGCGCGGCTGCTGTGTTCGGATGAAATGTCAGTCGGTGATTTGCGGCTGAAGCTGTACCAGCGCAGCGGCGCGCTGGCGCTGTCCGATGCGGTTCCGGCGCTGGAGAATTTCGGCTTCAAGGTGATCGAAGACGTGCCCACCGACCTTGACGGCGGGCGGCTCGGCACGATTCACGATTTCGCGCTGACCACCCCGGCGGGGCTCGAATGCGCTGACTTGCTCGAACGCGCCGAAGCGATTGAGGCCGCGCTGGCCGACGTGCTTAACGCTCATGCCGAGGATGATCCGTTCAACCGGCTGATCATCGCCGCTGGTCTCAGCGCCGAAGAAGCCAACTGGCTGCGCGCGTGGTATCGTTATCTGCGCCAGGCCGGGATGAATTTCGGAATTCCGACCGTGGTCGATGCGCTGCAACACGCGCCGCACGTGACTCGCGGGTTGATCGCACTGTTCACCGCGCGGCACGATCCGGCGTTCAAGGGTGACCGTGACAAGGCCGAGACTGAGGCGCAGGACCACATCCGCCACGCGCTCGCCGGGGTCCACGCGATCAACGACGACCGCTTGCTGCGCCAGTATCGCGCGCTGGTCGAAGCGATCTTGCGGACCAACGCCTTTGCCCCGGCGGGCGATGCGGCGCTGGCTTTCAAACTCGATTCGTCGCTGGTCCCGGGCCTCCCCAAGCCGCTGCCGTGGCGCGAGATTTTCGTCTATGCGCGCCGGGTAGAGGGGATCCATTTGCGCGCCGGGCCGGTGGCACGCGGGGGGCTGCGCTGGTCTGACCGGCGCGACGATTTCCGCACCGAAGTGCTAGGACTGATGAAGGCCCAGCGGGTCAAGAACGCGGTCATCGTGCCAACCGGGGCCAAGGGCGGGTTTTATCCCAAACAGTTGCCTGATCCGGCCAGAGACCGTGATGCATGGCTGATCGAGGGCAAGGAAAGCTACAAGCTGTTTATCCGCACGCTGCTGTCGATCACCGACAACATCGTCGGCGGCAAAGTGGTCCACCCCAAAGCGGTGGTGATCCGCGACGGGCAAGACCCCTATTTCGTAGTAGCCGCTGACAAGGGCACCGCGACCTTTTCGGATACCGCCAACGCGATCGCCGAGGAGCATGATTTCTGGCTCGACGACGCCTTCGCCAGCGGCGGCTCGAAGGGTTATGACCACAAAGCGATGGGGATCACCGCCAAAGGCGCGTGGCTTTCGGTCCAGCGGCACTTCCTGGAAATGGGGGTCGACGTTCAAACCGCCCCGGTCCGCGTGATCGGCTGCGGAGATATGTCGGGCGACGTGTTCGGCAACGGCTTGCTGCTATCGAAGTCGTTGCAGCTGGTCGCGGCGTTCGACCACCGCCACATCTTCCTCGATCCTGCCCCCGACGCAGCCAAATCGTACACTGAGCGAAGCCGCATGTTCGCGCTGCCGCGCTCCAGCTGGGACGACTACAGCAAAAAGCTGATCTCTAAAGGCGGCGGCGTGTTTGCGCGCAGCCTCAAAGAGATTCCGCTGTCCAAAGAGGTCCGTGCGCTGCTCGGGATCGAGGCCGCCAGCATCGATCCCGATGGGCTGATCACCGCAATCCTCAAAGCCGAAGCTGACCTGTTGTGGTTCGGCGGGATCGGCACCTATGTCAAAGCGAGTGCCGAGAACAACGCGGTGGTCGG
>JANMBA010000058.1:0-3011 GCA_031360105.1 Novosphingobium sp. | reverse complement strand
GCTGGATGGGCGACGACTGGTTCCACAACGGCGCTTTCCGCACCTTCGGGTTCGATTACGATCTGGGCCAGACGGTCAAGGACGGCGGGGGCAATGTGCCGGTTGGGACGGCAGACGAGTACCAGACCTACCTCGACGCAGTCTCCTCGGGCGGGTTCGCGCGCGCCTGGGGGATCGACCAGCTGCCCACCGTGCGCAAAATCATGGCACACCCGGCTTACGACACCTACTGGCAGGAGCAGGCGGTCGACAAGCTGCTCGCCAAACGCAAGCTGACCGTGCCGACCCTGGTGATGCTGGGCCAGTGGGACCAGGAGGACAGCTACGGCGCGCCGGCGGTGTTCAAGGCGGTCAAGGCCGCGCAGCCCGACGCGCCGATCAGCCTCGGGATCGGGCCGTGGCGGCACTCGGGGACCAATTACGTCGGTACCCAGCTCGGCCCGCTGACCTTCGAGGGCGATACCGCGCTGCAGTTCCGGCTGAACTGGATCAAGCCGTTCTTCGATTGCCGGCTCAAGACCAAAGCGCCGCCGTGCAAGGCCATGCCCGCAGCGATCACCTATGCCACCGGCACCAACAGGTGGGAAACCGACGCCAAATGGCCGGCGGGGACCGAAACCCCGCTCTATCTGGCGGGCAACTTCGGTCTGGCCTTCGGCAAACCTGCGAATGGCGGGAGCGACGAATATACCTCCGATCCGGCCAAGCCGGTGCCGTTCCTGCCGCGCCCGGTGCACATGGACGGCGATGCCTGGCGGACCTGGCTGGTCCAGGACCAGCGCTTCGTCGATGGCCGACCCGACGTGCTGAGCTATTCGGGCCCCGTGCTCACCCAAGCCGTGCACATCAAGGGTGCGCCGCGGGTCGATCTGCACGCCGCCACCTCGGGCCAGGACAGCGACTGGGTGGTCAAGCTGATCGATGACTATCCAGCTGAACAAACGGTCAACGCCGGACTAGCCGGGTTTCAACTGGGCATCGGGATCGAGATCTTCCGCGGGCGCTATGTCCACGGCTTTGCCACACCCGCGCCGCTGAAACCCGGGCAGACCTATGCCTTTGGCTGGTCATTGCCCAACGTGAACCATGTGTTCCTGCCCGGCCACCGGATCATGGTACAGGTGCAATCCAGCCTCTACCCGCTGTACGATCGCAACCCGCAGACCTGGGTGCCGTCAATCTTCGATGCCCCCGCCAGCGCTTATCAAAAGGCCCGCCAGACGGTCCGCTGGGGCGGGGCGCAGGCCAGCGCAGTGTGGTTGCCGGTGGTGGGGGATTGAAGCAGGCTGGCTGGGGCGGGAGGATTCGAACCTCCGAATGGCGGTACCAAAAACCGCTGCCTTACCACTTGGCGACGCCCCATCAGCGCGGCGGGCTATAGGCAGGGTGCGCGGGCAAGGGAAGGGGGGATTTGCCGCTAAATCGTCCCCGGCTTCAGCGCGTCGAAATCGCTCGCAGCGTGGCGCTCGCGGAGGACCGTGCCTTCCTCGCCCTGGCCGCGATTGACCACCAGACCGCGCCGCGTGGCCGGGCGGCTGTTCAGCTCCATCACCCAGCGGCCAACATGGGTATATTCCTCAAGGCCCAGGAAGGTCTTGGCATCGTTGTAGGCCAGCCCGCGATAGAGCGCGCCGAGCCACGGGAAGGCAGCAAAATCGGCGATGCTGATCGCGTCGCCGGCCAGATATTGCGTCTGCGCCAGCCGCTTGTCAGCCACATCGAACAGCCGCTTGGTCTCCATCGAATAGCGGTCGATCGCATATTCGATCTTGACCGGGGCATAAGCATAGAAATGCCCGAACCCGCCGCCGATAAAGGCCGCGCTGGCCATCTGCCACATCAGCCAGCTGAGGCATTCAGCCCGGCCCGCCGGATCAGTCGGGATAAATGCGCCGAACTTTTCGGCCAGATGCAGCAGCATCGCGCCGCTTTCAAACAGCCGGATCGGTTCTGGTCCGCTGCGGTCCATCAACGCCGGGATCTTCGAATTGGGGTTGATCGCGACAAAGCCCGAGCCGAACTGCTGGCCCTCACCGATGTTGATCAGCCACGCGTCATACTCGGCCCCGCTGTGCCCGGCGGCCAGCAGCTCCTCGAACATGATCGTGACCTTCATCCCATTGGGCGTGCCCAGCGAATAGAGCTGGAACGGATGCTGGCCGATCGGCAGCTCATGCTCGCTCTGTGCGCCCGAAGTAGGCCGATTAATCGCCGCAAACCGCCCGCCATTTTCCTTGTTCCAGGTCCAGACCGCGGGGGGGGTATATTCGGTGTCGGCCATAGTCAGCGTTCCTCTGGACTGCGTTGCGTGTTGCAACCGAAGGTGGGGAAGCGGCGCGCGAATGGCAAGAGGAACCGGGCGCGGTGCAGGCGGCTGACCCTTACCCCCACCTTCACCCCAGCCTTCACCCCAGCCGCATCACCCAGTCATGCACATCAGGCGCTTCGCCGCGTTGGATCGCGGTCAGCCGGGCTTTGAGTTTGCCGGTCAGTTGCCCCGGCCCGCCGCTGCCGATGGTAAACTGCTCACCGTGATCGGCGACGTGGCCGATTGGCGTGACCACTGCTGCGGTGCCGCAGGCGAAGGCTTCGATCAGGTGGCCCGAAGCGGCATCATTGCGCCATTGGTCAAGGCTGTAGCGGTCTTCGCGCACAGTCAGGCCTTCGTCCTGGGCCAGCGTCATCAGACTGTCACGGGTGACGCCGGGCAGGATCGTGCCGGTCAGCGGCGGGGTGGACAGCGAGCCATCGGCGAACGCGAAGAACAGGTTCATGCCCCCCAGTTCCTCGATCCATTTGCGCTCGACCGCATCGAGGAACAGCACTTGATCATAGCCTTGGGCATAAGCCGCGGCGGTTGGGACCAGGCTGGCGGCGTAATTGCCGCCACATTTGGCCGCGCCGGTGCCGCCGGGCGCGGCGCGGGTATAGTCCGAGACTGCGACGGTGATCGCAGGCGCGCCCGATTTGAAATAGTTGCCCGCCGGGCTGGCGATGACGATGAATTTGTA
>JANMBA010000033.1:0-1789 GCA_031360105.1 Novosphingobium sp. | reverse complement strand
CGGCAAGCCGATTGCGGACCAGACCGTGTGGCACGAACGCGTCGCCCGCGCCCGGATCGATATCGAGATGACCCGGCTGCTGTGCCTCAAAGCCGCCGACATGATGGACAAGGTCGGTAACAAGGCTGCGGCTGGCGAAATTGCCATGATCAAGGTGCAGGCGCCAACCATGGCGCTGCGGATCATCGACGATGCGATCCAGGCGCACGGCGCGGGCGGGGTGTCCGAAGACTTCGGGCTGGCTTCGGCCTATGCGCATCAGCGCACGCTGCGGATCGCCGATGGTCCCGACGAAGTCCACAGCCGCGCCATCGCCCGGATCGAGTTTGCGCGGCACTCGCCCAACGCGCCCAAGTCAGGCGAGATCAGCTCGGGTGATGTCGGGGCATCGCGGTAATGCAACGCGCCGCCGGCTTGCCGGCGGCGCACCGCAATCTCCCCTCTCATTCATGGGAGGGGCAGGGGGAGGGCCGGTTATCTGCCGCCGATAACAGGCCCTCCCCCAACCCCTCCCGCAGACGGAAGGGGAGTTTTTTGGGAGTAAACTGAATGAAAGCCGCCGTCCTCGTCCAGGCCCAGCAGCCGCTCCAGATCGAGCAGCTGTCAATCAGCAAGCCCGGCCCGCATGAGGTGCTGATCCGTACCGCCGCTTGCGGGCTGTGCCATTCGGACCTGCACTTCATCGAAGGCACCTATCCGCACGCAATGCCCGCCGTGCCCGGCCACGAGGCTGCCGGGATTGTCGAAGCGGTCGGCAGCGAAGTGCGCACGGTCAAGGTCGGCGATGCGGTGGTCACCTGCCTTTCGGCGTTCTGCGGCCACTGCGAATTTTGCGTGAGCGGGCGGATGGCGCTGTGTCTGGGCGCGGAAACGCGGCGGCCGCAAGGGGCCGAACCGCGGCTGACCCGTTCCAGCGACGGCAGCCCGGTGGCGCAGATGCTCAACTTGTCGGCCTTTGCCGAAATGATGCTGGTCCACGAACATGCCTGCGTTGCGATCAATCCTGACATGCCGCTTGACCGGGCCGCCGTGATCGGCTGCGCGGTAACCACCGGCGCGGGCGCGATCTTCAATGCCTGCAAGCTGACTCCGGGCGAAACCGTCGCGGTGGTTGGTTGCGGCGGAGTGGGACTCGCTACAATTAACGCCGCCAAGATCGCGGGTGCCGGGCAGATTGTCGCCGCCGATCCGATGCCCGAAAAGCGCGCGCTGGCGCTGAAGCTGGGGGCGACGCATGTAGTTGATGCGGCTGATCCCGATGCCGCCAAAATGATCCAGGAACTGACCAAAGGCGGGGTTGATCACGCGATCGAAGCGGTCGGACGTCCGGCTTCGGGCGAACTTGCGGTCAAATCGCTGCGGCGCGGCGGTACTGCGACAATTCTGGGCATGATGCCGCTCAACCATCAGGTCGGGCTATCGGCGATGGACCTGCTTTCAGGCAAGAAGCTGCAAGGCGCGATCATGGGCGGCAATCGCTTCCCGGTCGATCTGCCGCGGCTGGTCGATTTTTATTTGCGCGGGCTGCTCGATCTGGACAGCATTATCGCCGAACGAATACCGCTTGAAGCAATCAACGATGGTTTCGACAAGATGAAGACCGGAGCTTCGGCGCGCAGCGTGATCGTGTTCGATAGCTGATACAAAGTCCCCCGCCCGCTTGCGGGAGGGATTAGGGGTGGGTCTGTCCGCCTCAAACAAAGACACCCACCCCCCGGCCCCAACCCCCAGCCGGGGGGGGGTGTAGAACCGAAAAGACAGAGGCAAAAAAACCCGAAAAATCATTTTT
>JANMBA010000021.1:0-14483 GCA_031360105.1 Novosphingobium sp. | reverse complement strand
ATGGTGCCTGTTCGCGACATTGCTCAACTGGCAATTCCTTGAGGCTAATCCGGGCGGCGAGCCGCCGGCGGTGGATGTTGCGCTCTTGAACCTGCATCTACAAAGGTCCATCTAGCTGCCATGCAAAGCGAAAATCCCCTGCTGGCCGATATTGCCAAGCTGCTGAACAGCGCCGCCGGAACCATGGCCGGGATGGGCCGCGAAGCGCGCGATGCCGCTCGCGAGCGGGTCAAGCAAGCGGTTGGCGGGCTGGAATTTGTTAGCCGCGATGAATTCGACGCGGTCAAAGATATGGCCGCCAAGGCTCGCGAAGAAAACGAAATTCTCAAAACGCGGCTAGCCGCGCTGGAAGCGAAACTCGCCAAGAAA
The DNA here is from genome assembly GCA_031360105.1 of Novosphingobium sp. Classification (GTDB taxonomy): domain Bacteria; phylum Pseudomonadota; class Alphaproteobacteria; order Sphingomonadales; family Sphingomonadaceae; genus Novosphingobium. Next base: position 14,114 of record JANMBA010000021.1, on the reverse strand, counting down.
GCCTGAGCGGGCGGGAACCGATTTGCCGCGTGCTGCATTGAAGCAGCACAGGCAACCGGTGAGTTTACAGATGTTTACCCAGCTTAATCCAACCATCCCTGTCCACGTTCTGGGCAAGGGCGATGGCTATGCCATCGGCATGATCGATTACGGTCAGGAGCATAACCTGATCTGGGTCACCGCGCTGGATGAAAGCGGGGAGCTGTGGTGCGCGCCCAATCACAAAGTGCGCCTCGGTAAGAACTGGACGATGGGTCGGGGTGAGAATCCGCTGATCACCAAAGACAAGGCTGAGGCGTGCGCTGCGCAGCACTCACTCGACCCTGCAAAGATCCCGGACTCATCAGCCCTACACAGCTAGGCTTGCCAGTGCCGGGCTGACCCGCCACAGCCCCAGCGATGCAGTTGCGAGCAAGTGCCATCATCTGCGCCACCCGCGCTAACGGGGAAACCGGGGCAGTGGCGCGGCTGCTGACCCGCGATCATGGCTTGCTGGCGGGCTATGTCGCAGGGGCGCGCGGGCGGGTGCTGCGCCCGGTGCTGATCCCCGGCAATCTGGTTGAGGTGGAGGCGCGCTGGCGCAGCGAAGCGCAGTTGCCGTTTCTCAAAGTTGAATTGCTGACCAGCCGTGGGCCGTGGCTGAGCGAGCCACTGGCCGCCGCCGCGATCGGCTGGGCCACTACGCTGGCCGCCAGTACCTTGGCCGAACGCCAGCCATTCCCGCTGCTGTACGATGCTCTGGCGGCGCTGCTCGATGCGGTGTGCCATGCTCCCTCGGCGCGTGGCTGGCTGCCGGGGCTGATTGGGTTCGAGGCGCTGCTGCTGCGCGAGCTGGGCTATGGCGCAGAGGCACCCGATCTGGGCGCAGCCGACTTGCCCGCGCTGCTCGCCGCGTTCGATGCGCAAGGCCTGCGGCTGGCGCGCTATCCGCTTGCTGATCAGCGCACAGATGTTATGGGCGCGCGCGCTATGTTACGTATGCGGCTGGCGAGAATTTGACGCGTAAACCTTGAACAGCGGGACACCTATGAAAATTGCGGTTCTGGCCGGTGACGGCATCGGCCCCGAAGTGACCCGCGAAGCGGTACGGGTGCTTGAAGCGCTGGGCTTGCCAGAGCTGGAATTGACTTATGCCGAAGTTGGCGGCGCAGCCTATCACGCGCACGGCCATCCGCTGCCGCCTGCAACGCTCGCCATTGCCCGCAATGCGGATGCGATTTTGTTTGGTGCGGTGGGCGATCCGACGTGCGACCAGCTTCCACGGCACTTGCGCCCCGAACAAGCCATCCTGGGCTTACGCAAGGAACTCGGCCTATTCGCCAACTTGCGCCCAGCTAAGGTATTCAAGGGTCTGGAAGACGCATCTGCGCTGCGACCTGAGGTTGCCGGAGCGATCGACTTGCTGATCGTGCGTGAGCTTAACGGTGATGTGTACTTCGGCGAGAAGGGCATCAAGACCCTGCCCGATGGCCGCCGTCAGGGCTGGGACATGATGTCCTACGCCGAAGACGAAGTGCGCCGGATTGCGCATGTTGGGTTCAAAGCAGCGCAGGGCAGACGCGGCAAATTGTGTTCGGTCGACAAGGCCAACGTGCTCGAAACATCGCAGCTGTGGCGCGATGTGGTGATCGAGGTTGCGGCAGAATATCCGGCGGTCGAGCTCAGTCATATGTATGTCGATAATGCCGCGATGCAGCTGGTCCGCAGCCCCGGCCAGTTCGATGTGATCGTCACCGGCAATCTGTTCGGCGATATCCTGTCCGATCAAGCCAGCATGTGCGTTGGCTCGATCGGGCTGCTGGCTTCGGCCTCGCTCAGCGCGGGCACGCTGGGGCTGTACGAACCGATCCACGGATCGGCCCCTGATATCGCCGGGCAGGGCGCGGCCAATCCGATGGCGACGGTGCTGTCCGCCGCAATGCTACTGCGCCATTCGCTGGGGCTGGAGGCGCAGGCAGCGCGAATTGAGGCGGCTGTGGCCCGCGCGCTGGCCGATGGGGTGCGCGGCGCTGATCTTGATGGTAGTCACGGTACAGCGGCCATCGGCGACGCTATCGTGGAAAGACTGTAACATGACCATCCGCCTCGGCGTTGTCCTGCCCACTTATAACGAGCGCAAGAATCTGCGCGGAATGATCGCGCGGCTGGATACGGCGTTGCAGGGGATCGCGTGGGAAGCGATCGTGGTTGATGACAATAGCCCCGATGGCACGTCGGACGAAGCCCGCGCAATCGCGCAGGAAGACGGCCGCGTGCATGTGATCCAGCGGATCGGGCGGCGCGGGCTGTCCTCCGCCGCAATCGAGGGAATGTGCGCCACGTCTGCGCCGGTCGTCGCGGTGATGGACGCCGATCATCAGCACGATCCCGAATTGCTGGCCGGGATGCTGGCGGCGATCGAAGACGGGACTCACGACTTGTCCTATGCCAGCCGCTTTGCCGAGGGCGCGAGCACCGAAGCCTGGGGCCGGCCCGACCGGGTCAAGGCCTCCAGCTTTGCCAACCGCATTGCCAACAAGGTGACCGGGATCGAACTGACCGACCCGATGAGCGGCTATTTCATGCTGCGCACCGAAGTGCTGCGCGCCGATGCGCACCGGCTCTCAGGTGTCGGGTTCAAGATCCTGCTCGATATCCTCGCCACGGTTGATACGCCGCTGCGGATCAAGGAATTCCCGATGCATTTCGCCGCCCGTGCGGAAGGGGAGAGCAAGCTTGACCGCACCGTGGTGTTTGAATTCCTGGTCGGACTGTACGACAAATGGCTCGGGCGGATCATCCCGACGCGGTTCGCGCTGTTTGCGACCGTCGGCGCGATGGGCGCAGTCGTCCATTTCAGCGTGCTCGCTCTGGTTCTATACCTGCTGGGCGGGCACTATGCGGTCAGCGAATATCCCAATGAGGCGACCTTCATCACCGGCCAGACGATGGCCGCGATGGTGGCGATGACGTTCAACTATGTGCTCAACAACGAGCTGACTTATGCCGACAAACGCCTGCGCGGGTTTGGACCGTGGCTGCGCGGCTGGGCGCAGTTCGCCTTGACCAGTTCGCTGGGGATCCTGACCCAGATCGGGGTGGCAACCGCGCTGATCCGGGTCGGCTTCCACGCTTACCCGGCGGCTGCAATCGGGATCGTGCTGGCTTCGGTGTGGAATTTCGCGCTGTCGAGCAAGTTTGTCTGGGGCAAATATTGAACCGGGGCGCTAGGTTTAGGGCGCGAACCAGCTTAGCCAGCGTTTGAACCTGGCCCAGCGGCCTACGCGGGGCCAGTCGGCCTGCGGTTCTTCAAATTCTTCGGCGAGCTGGGACATTTGCGGCGCTGCTGCGCTGCTTTCGTCGGCCAAACCGGGCTCTTCTGCCCGATCCGGCGCATCGGCGTATTCCTCGGCCACCGCCACTGCCACCGCCGCCGCAGGTTCCGGTATAGCCGGGACAGCGGGGGCAATGCTGCCCGCCAGCAGACTATCCAGCCGTTGCTGCAAATCAGAGTCACGTGGGCCGAGCATATCGCGGAAATCGCCGCTGTGCTTGACTGGCCGTTTGACCAGCAGCAGTCCGCCGCCTGCTGCGGGCGGCTCTGGTTCGAGTGCTTCGGGCGCAGCAGTGACTGGCTCGGTCGCGCGCGGAAGCTCGATCTCCTCGCGCTCGGGATGGCTGAGATTGCGCAGTCCGGTCAAGCGCCCAGCCAGATCGTCAGCGGGTTCTTCCAGCACCAGTACTGCGCGCTTTTTGGCGCGGGGAATGCCGGTCAACAGCAAGCTGCTATAGCGCGGGACGGGCACGTCCTGCCCGGTTGGCACAACATCCTCAGCCGCAGCATTGGCCTTCAGCACTTCGGCTGGCATGCCCGCGACCGGGGTATCGAAATAGGGATAGACCCCGTTGCTGCCCGCAGTCAGGCAGAGTGGGCGCGGCAAGCCGTCGCGTTCGGTGCGCAAGGTAACGGCCTGGAGCAACAGCGCCGAAAGCAAGCAGGCCCCCAGCGAACCGGCCCGTAGGTCGGCTTCGTCGGGTTCGTCGCTCGACAACAGCTTTGCTTCGAGCGCTGCCAGCGCCGCGTTGAGATCGTCGATGCCTTCTACTGCAATGGTGCTGTCGGTCGCTTCGGGATCGCCGCTCCAGGTGCAGCCGTCGAACGAATAGCCTTCGAGCAGATCATCGCGGCTGCTGTGCGAAAAAGGGAAGGCGTCGTCGTTGTAATAATTGGTTTCAATGCAGGGCCGCAGTTGCCCCTGCGCGTCGGGTGCAGGTGAGTCTTCGCCGGGCCAGGCGAAGGCGATCGACACGGCATTAACCGGTCGTCCGGGCCGATCGTGACGTCCGACCGCAGCGCCCAAGCTGTCCCAGCCAGTCAAGACCAAGTCAGCGGCTTCGATCGTCAGGAAGCGTTCGGGCAGCACGCCGTTTGGCCCGGCAAAGGGGGTCAGCAGCGCGCGCAACCGCATAATGGTCGAGCTCGCTTTGCCTTCACGCAATCTGTTTTGGATCGATCGGCGAAAGTCTTCTTCGCTCAATCCATCGATGACGATGCTGCTCACATATGGTTCCCGGCGCTGGCCTGAGCGGGATAGTGCGCTGAAATGGTTGATTTGAGGTTACCCTTTGCGCAGCCAGTAGCGCGCGGCACCTAGCGCCAGCTGGCCAGCCACATCCAATGGTTGAAGGCCGGTTTGCCCCCCGATAACGGCGCGGCCGAGATGATCGGGTAAAACCAGGCGAACATTCCGCAGCTGATGGTCAGTACCACCGGGGTTAGCCAGCGCCAGCGATCGGTCCGCCGCCACAGCGCTTCCAGTCCCAGCGCCAGGCAGCCCATCAGCAACGTGCTGGGCAGCAGGTAATGATAAATGAACTGAACCGGCTTGCCCGACAGTGGCCACATGGCCATCAGCGCCGCATAGCTCAGCGCCAGCGCCAAGGCGTCCCGGCGGCCCCGCCGCAGACCGGCCCACAGCGCCCAGGCCAAAGCTGCCAGCCCCGCGTACATCGTAAACGGATTGCCGATCAGCACGACCCCGCGCTGGGCCCCATCGACCTCCTTGTAGAGATACCAGATCGCGCGCCAGTTCCCCATCCATTCGTACCACTGCGAGCGGTAGGGATGCGGCCGCACGACGCTGTCTTGCAGGCGGATCATAAACTCTTGCCACGCCACCGGGTGCCACGGATCAACCGGGTTTTGCACCCAGTGGAAGGCCGGCCAGAAGCTGAGCCAATACACCGCCAGCGGCACCAGACCCAGCCACAGCGCGGCCTCGGCCAGCGTAATCCCCGCGACCGGACCGCCGCCGCGCGCCAGCAGCAGGCGGCGGCCATGCGCCCGCACTTTGACCACCAGAAACACCAAGCCCGGCAGCAGCAGCAGCGGGGCCACGCTCCACTTGGTTCCGAGCGCCAACCCCAACAGCACCCCGCCCAGCGCCAACCGCCAGCGGCCCTGGTGAGGCAGCCGGCCCGCCGCCGCGAACTGCCACAGCGCGGTCACTGCCAGGCACGCCATGGTCATATCGAGCATCGCGATGCGGCTTTGGATGAACCAGAAGAAGTCGGTCGCGAGCAGCACCCCGGCAAAGATCGCCGCCAGCCGCCGCCCGCTCGCGAACCATACAAGCCGGGTAAATCCGAACAGCCCGAATGCGCCCAAGAGCGCGCTTGGCAGCCGCCAGACCAGCGGAGTATCGCCCAGCCAGCGGATTGCGGCGGCCAGCACCGTCTTGCCGACCATCGGATGCTCGGCGTTAAACCGCAGGCCTTCGTTGAATTTGCGCGCGGCGTTCACATAGTGAATCTCGTCGAAGTAGATTTCACTCGGGATCCCCAGTCGCCACCAGCACAGCGTCAGGAACAGCACCGCCAGCACGCCGCACCAGTCGGCAGGATCTTGTTCGGTGGTGAAAGGGCGTTGCATCTGGGCAGCGATTACTGGGCAGGGGCGGCGCACGCAACGCTCTTGCGCCGCGCCAGACGCGCACTTACAGCCCCCCCCACCATGAAACGCACCACCGGCACAGATCGTTCGATTACCCGCACCTGGCGGCCCGCCACGCAGGCCGTGCGCGGCGGCACGTGGCGTAGCGAGCAGGGTGAGACCAGCGAGGCCTTGTTCCTGACTTCGGGCTATGCATACGACGATGCGGAAACTGCTGCCGCGCGGTTCCGCGGTGAAGACGCCGGGATGACCTATTCGCGGCTGCAGAACCCGACCGTGGCGATGCTGGAGGAACGGATTGCCTTGATGGACCGGGCCGAGGCGTGCCGGGTTCAAGCATCGGGCATGGCGGCGATGACCGCCGCGCTGCTGTGCCAGCTTAGTCAGGGTGATCACGTGGTCGCCGGGCGCGCCGCGTTCGGATCGTGCCGCTGGCTGGTTGACCAGTTGCTGCCGCGCTTCGGGATTGCGACCACGACCATCGACGCGCGCGACAATGCCGCTTGGGAAGCCGCGATCCGGCCCGAGACCAAAGTGTTCTTCTTCGAGACTCCGGCCAACCCGACGATGGATATCGTTGATCTTAAGGCCGTCTGCGATCTGGCCCGGACGCACGGGATCACGTCGGTGGTTGATAATGCCTTCGCCACCCCGGCCTTGCAGCGCCCGATCGAATGGGGCGCCGATGTGGTGGCCTATTCGGCGACCAAGATGATGGACGGGCAAGGCCGCGTGCTGGCCGGTGCGGTTGCGGGTTCAGCGGCATTTATCAACGACAAGCTGCTGCCGTTCCAGCGCAACACCGGGCCGAACCTGTCGCCGTTCAATGCCTGGGTCGTGCTCAAGGGACTTGAGACGCTGGACCTGCGGATCAGGCGGCAAAGCGAAAATGCGTTGAAGGTCGGCGAAATGCTCGAAGGCCGGGTGGCCAAGATCAACCATCCCGGGCTGCCCAGCTTTCCGCAGCACAATCTGGCGATGCAGCAGATGGATGCCTGCGGCGGGATATTCAGCTTTGAGGTTGAAGACCGCGCGCAAGCGCATGGTTTACTCAATGCACTGGAACTGATCGATATTTCAAACAATATCGGCGATTCGCGCAGCCTGATGTGCCACAACGCGTCAACCACGCACTATTCGGTCAGCGCCGAGGCGCGCGCCGAAATGGGGGTGACCGAGGGAATGCTGCGGCTTAACGTCGGGCTGGAAGATCCGCAGGATCTGATCGACGATCTGGATCAAGCCTTAGGCAAAATCGGACTGTAGTCGCAGCGCGCACAAAAAATCGTGATGGCCGGGAACCTTCGGGCTGTGTCATTTGTTAATGCTCCGGGGAAAACAGTTTTTGCGGGATGTCGCGAGCCAAATGGAGCAATCCGATCTTTTCGCAGCCATTGTCGAACACTCTGACGCTGCCATCATTTCTACGAATCTCGACGGCCAAGTGCTCAGCTGGAATTGTGCGGCCGAACAGATCTTCAGCTGGACCGCCGAAGAGATGATCGGGCAGCCGCTGCGCCGGATCATCCCGGCTGACCGGCAAGCCGAAGAAGACCACAACCTTGACCAGATCAAGCTCGGCGAAAGCGTGACGCGGTTGGAAACCGTGCGGCTCCGCAAGGACGGTAGCGAGGTGCCAATTGCTGTGCTGATCTCTCCCGTGCGGGATCTAACGGGCACGGTGATCGGGGCCAGCAAGATTGCCCGCGATATAACCAAAGAACTGCAAACCCGGTCGGCGTTGACCACAATCGAGAACCGGTTCGGGATGATGGCGGACAATATCGCGCAACTGGCGTGGATTTCTGATGCTCAGGGCGAAATCCTGTGGCTCAATCGCCGCTGGCTTGATTACACCGGCAGTACTGAGGCCGCCTCGCTGGGCGGTGGTTGGCAAAGTTTTGTTCATCCAGACCAGCTTTCGGGGGTCGGCGAACGTATGCAACCGGCGCTGGAACATGGGGAAAAGTGGGAGGACACTTTCCAGGTTCGCGGTTCCGATGGCTATTATCGCTGGTTCCTGTGCCGTGCGGTCCCGCAGATCGATCCGGCGGGCACGGTCCTGCACTGGTTTGGCACTGCGACCGACGTCACCGACCTGCGCGATGCCGAACGGCGGATCGAGCTGCTGCTGATGGAAGTCAACCACCGGTCCAGAAACCTGCTGTCAGTGGTGCAATCGATGGCCCGCCGCACCGCTGCGAGCAGCGAGGATTTTATCCCCCGGCTTGAACGACGGATTGCCGCGCTGGCCAGCAATCAGGATGTGCTGGTCCAGCGCAATTGGACCGCAATTCCGCTGCGCGAACTGATCGGGGCGCAGCTGTTGTTTCTTGAGCAGGCCGAAAGACAAACCGAGCTGTCGGGGGACGATTTAGTGGTCAAGCCGACCACCGCCGAAGCGCTGAGTATGACGTTGCACGAGCTGGCCACCAATGCCGAAAAGTATGGTGCCTATTCGGCTCCGGCGGGGATGGTGCGGATCAGCTGGGATATCAGCGGCACCGGCAGCGATGCCGAATTCGTGCTGCGCTGGACAGAAAGCGGCGGACCCAAAGTGGAGCAGACCAACGAGCCCGGGTTCGGCTCGCGGATTATGCACGAGGTTCCCAGCGGGCGGCTGCGCGGGCAAGTGGAAACCGAATACGCGCCGCAGGGCTTCCGCTTCACGCTGCGCTGCCCGGCCGTGAACGTGCTCGCCGTGGCTGAGTAAACACGCTTAGCCGGGCTTGTTGGTCAGCGCGCCGAGCTTTTTGAGCGCCGGCCCCACAAGCGGAATAGTCAGCATGGTCGAACCGACGGCGGCCAGCAGCAAAGCGGTAAACGCCGCGCTGGTGATCAGCTGCTTGTCGAACAGTACGTTGACGAAAATGATCATGATCAGGGCCTTGGTTTGCAGGAGCCAGCCGATCACCCAGGCTTCACCCTTGCCCCAGCCCAGCAGCCGCCCGGCCAGCATGGTCCCGGCGAGCTTACCCGCGATCATCGCCGCCAGCAGCAACGCAGCGGCGGCAAAAGCGGCCAACCCGCCCATATCCCAGCTGGTCCGCAGACCGGTGCTGAGGAAGAACACCGGCATGATCGTGAGCAAGACAACGTCGCGGAAGGCGTCGATCCGCTCGGTTCCGAACCACCGCGCATCCAGCGCCGCGCCCGCCAGAAACGCCCCGACCATAAAGTGCAGCCCGGACCAGTCAGCCAGGTAACCGCACCCCGCCAGCCAGATCAGCCCCACATACCAGCGGTCCCGCTCCGGGATTGCCGCGATCAATTTCCGCACGATGATGACCGCTATGGCAAAGCCGACCAGGAAACCGAGCTGCCGGGTCACCCGCTCCCAATCGAGCAGGATCAGCGCGAGCACGCCCCAGATCAGCACATCGTCAAGGCTGGCATAGCGCAGGATCCGCTGGCCCAAAGCGGTGCGCAGAATGCCCAGCTTTTCCATCAGCAGCACCAGGATAGGCAGCGCGGTCACCGCGCAGGCCATGCCCACCCCGAGCACGAATTGCCACGGAGTCCCTTTGGCGCCGATCCATCCGTCCGGACTACTGACTTCGAGCAGCACCAGCGCCGCGCCCGCCCCCAGCAGCAGCGGCACGCCCAACGCCAGCCCTGCAGTCAGCCCGGTTTCGCCGCGCCACTTCCACGCTTCACGTAGGTCGAGCTCCAGCCCGGCCACGAATACGAACAGCATCACCGCCCACCACGCAACGCCGTTGAGCGCACTGATCACCGGCGGGGTGAACACACCAGCATAATAGGTCGGGAAAATCGCCCCGAGCACGCCTGGCCCGAGCAAAATCCCGCTGACGATCTGAACTACCACCAGCGGCGCCCAATAGTCGGTCCGGCCCAGCCGCCAGAGTAGATAGGGCGCGGCGAAGATGATGATCAGCGCGAGCAGGAACAGCTCGCTGACGGGCGCAGCAATGGGCATGGCGCGGGTGCTATCAGCCAGGCCGGCCAGTGGCAACGGCGGCACAATCGTATTCGCCTGAGCAATCGAGCATTGTCGGGCGGGCTGCCAATCGCTATTTCATCCAGCCATGAAAGAGCTTTTCCAGCACGCCGCGATTACCGAGGGGATCACCGTGCGGGTCGCGGTCAGTTTTTTGCCTGATCAATCGCAGATCGAGGCGGGCAAATGGTTCTGGGTTTATCACATCCGGATTGAGAATGGGTCGGACGAAGCGGTGCAATTGCTGACCCGGCACTGGCGGATCACCGATGGGCGCGGAATGATCAATTACGTGGAAGGCGAAGGCGTGGTTGGCGAACAGCCGCTGCTGCTGCCGGGGCAAAGCCATGATTATGTCTCGGGCTGTCCGCTCAGCACCCCGCACGGCAGCATGACCGGACATTATACCTTCTTGCGCACCGATGATTCGCTGCTGGAAGTGGCGATCCCGTTCTTCCCGCTGGCCGCGCCTGCGACTGCGGGCTAAGCGCAGCACGCAATGAAACGCACTCATCTGCCCCTGAATGCCTTGCGCGTGTTCGATGCGGCGGCGCGGCATCTTTCGTTCACCCGCGCAGCGGATGAGCTGGCGGTGACCCCGGCCGCCGTGGGTCAGCAAATCCGCGCGCTGGAGGATGTGTTGGGGGTAGTGCTGTTCCGCCGCACGCCCAAAGGGCTGGAACTGACCGATGAAGCCAGTGCCGGGCTGGAGGCATTGCGCAGCGGCTTCCTGCATTTTGAAGATGCGGTGCGGGCGATGCAGGCCGGACAATCGAGCCACGTTTATACCATCGCTGCGCCGCGCGAATTCTTTGCCGCCTGGCTCGCACCGCGGTTGGCGAGATTTCGCCAGTCCAACGCCGAAGTGCGTTACAATCTGGTCAGCGATGAAGATGCCGATTTCACCGAGGCCAACCTCGATCTGGCGGTGCGCTGGGCCGAAGGACCGGGCGAGCTTGAAGGCGTGGCCTTGGGCGAAGCCAGCCGGATTGTGGTGGGGGAGGACTGCTGGATCGCCTGGCCAGGTGACCCTGCGCCTGAGGGCGAAGGGTGCGGCGCGCCGCTGCTCAGTGTGGGTGATGCCGGGCAAGCGCTGGCCGCCGCCGCCGCCGGCATGGGCCGCGCCCGGGTGCCCGCCTTGCTCGCGCATAGTTGGCACGAAAGCGGGCGGATCACGGCGCTGGGCCCGGCCGAGCCGTGCCGCCATAGCTATTGGCTGGTGGCGCCAGCGCCGCAGTGGCGGCAAAAAAAGGTCAAGGCGCTGGTGGCATTTTTGACTGAAGGCTAAGGGTTCGGCTATGGACCATCCGCCGCCGCCGTGAACGGCGCTGAACCTTGCCGATCACCCCAGGAGACGACCTAACATGTCATCGTACAATGAGCCTTCCTTCCAACAACGCGTTGCCGCTGCTGCCAAGGCAAAGGAAAAAGCGCTGGAACGGTTGCGTTCAAAGCCGCCAGTAGATGCGGCGGCGCTGGCCGAACGCAAGACGGCCAGCCTGAAAAAGGAAGCCGCCAAGGCAACGAAAATCGCCGAGAAGATCGCTGCCAAGCAGGCCGCCGTGCAGGCCGCTGCGCGGGCCGCAGAGCAAGCAGCCGCAGTGGCCGAGGCAGCCGCTGCGGAAGCCAAGGCGAATGAGCCGGTGCCGCTGACCGAAGCCGAAAAGAAAGCGGCGCGCGATGCCCGCTACGCCAATCGGAAAAAGCGCAAATAGGCTACTTTTGGGGCTTGGGATGGGGGAAGCAATGCAGCAGAGCTTGATCCAGGATTGGCGCGCAATGGCCAAGCCGCAGAAGATGGCGGTCTGGGCGGCCTATCTGGGCTGGACGCTCGATGCGTTCGATTTCTTCCTGCTGGTGTTCTCGATCAAGGCGATTGCCGAAGCGTTCGGCACAGACAAGACCAGCGTCACCCAAGCGATCTTTTACACACTGGCCGCGCGGCCGATTGGCGCGCTGGCATTCGGCTGGCTGGCCGAGCGGATCGGGCGGCGGCCGGTGCTGGTGATGGTGGTGCTGGCCTTTTCGGGGTTGTCGGCGCTGTCAGGGCTGGCGCAGACGCTCAGCCAGTTGCTGATCGTGCGGACCCTGTTCGGGTTCGCGATGGGCGGCGAATGGGGGATCGGCGCAAGCCTCGCGATGGAGACGATCCCGCCGCGGCTGCGCGGGCCGGTGTCGGGGCTGATCCAGTCGGGCTATCCCAGCGGCGCACTGCTCGCCAGCCTCGCCTATTATCTGTTGTTCGACCTGATCGGCTGGCGCGGGATGTTCTTCCTCGGCCTCGCTCCCGCTCTGTTCGTGTTGTTCGTGCGGCTGCATGTTGAGGAAAGCCCGCATTTTGCGGCGCGGAAAGGCCAGCCGATTGAAAATCCGCTGTTGGCGCTGGTCCGCAACTGGAAACTGGTGCTGTATCTGGTGGTGCTGATGACGCTGTTCAACAGTTTCAGCCACGGCACGCAGGATCTGCACGCAACCTTCCTGCAAACCCAGCGCAAGCTTGATACCCACGCGGTCGGGCTGATCAGCATTGTCGGGTATCTGGGCGCGATTGTCGGGGCGATGTGCATGGGGCCATTGTCGCTTAAAATCGGGCGGCGGCGGACAATCGCGCTGTCATGCGCGATAGCGCTGCTGGTCCTTCCGCTGTGGGCCTGGGCGGCGACCCCGCTGCTGCTGGGGCTGGGCGCGTTCTTGATGCAGGCGGGCGTGCAAGGGGCCTGGGCGATGGTCCCGGCGCACCTTAACGAGCTGTCACCTCCGGCGGTGCGGGCGCTGTTTCCGGGCTTTGTCTATCAGCTCGGCAACCTGCTTTCATCCTACAACGTCGTCATGCAAAGCCATATCGCCGAAGGGCGCGGCGATGATTATGCTTATGCGTTGGCGCTGTTCGGAGGCTGCGTGGCGGTGCTGCTGGCGATCTGGGCGCAGCTGGGGCCAGAAAAGAGCACGGGCGAACTGGCGCGGGCTTAGGGTCGGGTTCAGTTTAACCGGACGATTAAAATTATCGTTGACCCATGCTTGCCGCCCCGTCATGCCGAGCCACGATGAAACCTGAAACCATCCGTATCCCCATTGCTGGCGGCCTGTCGCTGACTGCTGACGTGGCCGGGCCGCGCAGCGCGCCGACGGTGGTGCTGGGTCATGGCGGCGGGCAGACCCGGCATTCGTGGTCCAAATGCGAGCTGCAACTGGCCGCTGCGGGATACTTTGCAATCAATTACGATCTGCGCGGGCACGGTGACAGCGATTGGTCGCCCGACGGCGACTACGCAATCGAAACCCGTGCGAACGATTTGATCGCGGTGGCCGGGCAGGGCAGCGGCCCGGTCGCGCTGGTCGGCGCGTCGCTGGGCGGGATCACTGCGCTGGTCGCGGCTTCACTGGGGTTTGAAGTGGCGGCGCTGGTGCTGGTCGATATTGTTCCCAAAATGTCACCGGTAGGCGTGGCCAAAATTCGGGGCTTTATGATGGCGCACGGCGATGGGTTTGCCAGCCATGCCGAGGCGGCTGACGCGATCTCGGCCTATTATCCTGACCGGCCCCGGCCCAAGGATTTGTCCGGTCTGAGCAAGAACCTGCGGCTCGGCGATGATGGGCGGTACCGCTGGCACTGGGACCAGCGGATGATGACCGATACCCGCGCCGACCCGGCCCACATGCTCGATCTGCTTGACCGGGCCGACTGGACTGACCGGGTGCCGACGCTGCTGGTGCGGGGCATGAAGAGCGATATTGTCACCGATGACGGGGTGGCCGATCTGCGCCGCCGCATTCCCGCGCTCGAAATTGCTGACATTGGCGGGGCAGGGCACATGGTGGCGGGTGACAAGAATGACGAGTTCAACGCGGCGGTAATCGAATTTCTGGCACGGGTGATGCCCGCCCCGCAGTAATTCCCCCTCTCGACAGCGCGGGGGAAATCCGTAACCCTTGCACGCTAGACAGGCTGGTCCGCTGGCAGGGAACTCTGGATGAAATTGTCGCTCTGTACCTTGGTGCTGCTTGCTTGTCCGGCGCTGGTGCTCGCCCGGGCCCCGGCGGGGGTGCTGCCCACTGCGCCACCAGCCGATGCGACATCGTCCGCCAGTGACCGCGCGCTAGCCAGCCAGCCCGGCGATCCCACTTTGCCGCGCCCCAAAGTGGGCGCGCCGCTTAGCTGGGTCGATGTTGCGCCCTTGCCCAAACCGCCGACGGATTCGGCTGGCGCGGCGACAATCCAGT
>JANMBA010000002.1:0-2829 GCA_031360105.1 Novosphingobium sp. | reverse complement strand
TGCGAGGGTCTGCTCGCGCGCGCTACCCGGCTGGAGCGGCTGGTCGCGCCGCTGGCTCCGGCCAGCAATCACGCACGGATCGCGCTGCTCGCCGATGCGCCTGATTTCGCCAGCTTTGCCGCCAAGGTGCGGCGTCCGTTGTTGCACGTGGTCTTCACCGCGCATCCCACCTTTCTGCTGACCCGCCGCCAGTCCGCCGCAGTTGCCGATGCGGCAACCAGCGGCACAATCGATGCGGCCAATGCTTGCCTGGCTCCGCACGAACGCGACGCAATCACACTCGATGGCGAACACGCCGATGCCATGGCCGCGATCACCCGCGCGCAAAGCGCCCGCGATGCGATTAACCGGCGGCTGCTGAGCGAAGCACGCCGCCGCTGGCCCGATCAATGGCGCAGTCTTGATCCGCTGCTGCTGCGCTTCGCCTCGTGGGTCGGCTATGACATGGACGGGCGGACCGACATTTCGTGGAGCACCTCGCTGCGCTATCGGCTGTCCGAAAAGGCCGAGCGGCTAGGCAGTTATGCCGCCCTGTTGGCCGATGTCGCGCCCGATCTGGCCGAGCGATTGCGCCGCGCCGGGGCCTTTGCCGCTGGCATGGCGGCGCGCTTTGCCGCCGATCTGTCCGACCCGGCGGCACTGTCAATCGCGGCCAATGCACTGACCGCGCCGCACCCCGACAAACTCACCAGCCTTGGCGGCATGATCGCCGAACTCGAAGTGCAGGCAGCTCAGGCCGGCGACAGCGCTGCCGAATCCCTGCTGACCGCCGCCGCCGCGATGCGCGCCGATGGGTTGGGCATGGGCTGGATCCACTTCCGGGTGAACAGCTCGCAGCTGCAGAACGCGATCCGCCGCCGGATCGATCCCGCCGGGCGGCTTGATCTGGCAAGCCAGGCGGCACTGGTGCGGATGCGCGAATTGCTGGCTGAGGCAAAGCCGCTGCGGGCCAACTTTGCCGCGCTGGCAATCGAAAACTCGACCGCCGTGCGCCAGTTTCTGGCGATGGCGCAGATCCTGCACCACGTCGATGCCGATAGCCCGATCCGGATGCTGGTGGCCGAATGCGAGCAGCCGAGCACCGTGCTCGCCGCGCTCTATTTCGCCAAGCTGTTCGGGATTGAGGGCAAAGTCGATGTCTCGCCGTTGTTTGAAACCGAAAGCGCGCTTGAGCACGGCGGGCGGTTCCTCGATGCCTTGCTGGCCGAACCGGCCTATCGGGCTTACGCCAAATTGCGCGGGCGGGTGGCAGTCCAGACCGGGTTCTCCGACGCCGGGCGGTTTGTCGGCCAGATCCCCGCCGCCTTGGCGATCGAGCGGCTGCAGGGCCGCTTGAGCGACGCGATGGTGGCCAACGGGCTAAGCGATGTTGCGGCGCTGATCTTCAACACCCACGGCGAAAGCATGGGGCGCGGCGCCCATCCGTCGAGCTTTTCCGACCGGGTGGCCTGGCCGCTCTCACCGTGGGCGCGGCGGCGGTTCGCGCGCGGCGGGGTGACGCTGGAGCCCGAGGTCAGCTTTCAAGGTGGCGATGGTTACTTGTTTTTCGGGACGCCAGAGCTCGCGCTTGCCACGCTCACCCGGTTTATCGAGGCGAGCCCGGCCAGCACCGATCCCGAGGCACCAACCGACCCGTTCTATCGCCGAACCGACCTCAGCCTCGATTTCTACCGCGCGATCCGGCGGATCCAGCAGGATTATCTGCACAGCCGCACTTATGCCCGCGCGGTCACTGCATTCGGGCTGGGCCTGCTCAATGATACCGGCAGCCGCAAAAGCCGCCGCCAGTCCGATCTGGCCGCAGACCGCGAGCTAAGCCTGCGCCAGATCCGCGCAATCCCGCACAATGCGGTGCTCCAGCAGCTTGGCTATCCGGTCAATGTGATCGCCGGGTTCGGCACTGCGGCCGAGGGCAATTTCGAGGCGCTGGCCGATCTGCTAACGCAAAGCGAGCGCGGGCGGCAAATGGTCCGGCTGGTCCGCGCCGCCAATTCGCTGGCCAGTATCAAGACGGTCGCGGCGTTTGGCGAGCTGTTCAATTCAGCTTACTGGGCCAGTCGGCCCTATCGCGGCGATGAAACCGGGGTTTCGGAAAGCTGTCTCGCGCTGGCTGAATATCTGACCACCGATGACCGCACCGGGGTGTTCCGGCGGCTCGCCTCGCGGCTCAGGGTCGATGCGCTAAAGTTGCACCGGCTGCTCGACCTGATCCCCGACGAAGCCCCGCTGGCGGGCCGCGAGCATACCCGGCGGATGCTCGGCGTGCTGCAGGCGCTGCGGCTGGCGCTGTTCCAGCACATGTTCCTCAAAGCCGTGTCGGTCCCCGCCTTCAGCCGCGCCAACGATATCTCACGCGATGACGTGCTCGAGATGGTGTTCACTTTGCGGATTGACGAAGCCGTGGCGCAGATGCGCCGCGCGTTCCCGGTCAGCTTCCCGCAAATCAGCGATTTTCAGGTCGATGAGCCGAGCGACTACCCCGACGATGCAGCGGTCGGCTATGACGCGATCCACCGCGATTTCATCGACCCGATTGCTCAGGCCCAAGCGCTGGCGCTGCGGATCACCACCGCGATCGCCAACACCTTTGGCGCGCATGGCTGAGCGCTCTCGCAGTTAACCTTTAGCGGACCTGCAGTCCCGCGACATAACGGTGGCGTGTCCGCGCTGGCAATTTCCCTGCTTTTGCGCGATGCCCGGTGGATGAAGTTCAATCCCCTCTATGCGGTGATCGCCGCGCTGGTGCTCGGCGTGACGCTGCTGGTTTCGGCTTCGCTGCGCCCGTTCGAGGACAAGGCCAAGGTTGCGGGCCCCTCCTCCGCGCCGGCG
>JANMBA010000457.1:0-7653 GCA_031360105.1 Novosphingobium sp. | reverse complement strand
GCTGATGGGCAACGTCCGGTCAGCGGAACTGATGCAGCGCTGGTGCGAGCTCGCCGCATTTGCGCCGGTGCTGCGCAGCCACGAAGGCAACCGCCCGGACGACAACTTACAGTATGACAGCACTCCCGAACTGCTCGCCTGTTTTGCCCGATGGAGCCGGGTCCATGCAGCACTAGCCCCGTTTGTGCGGCACTTGTGCAACGAAGCCAGCGAGCATGGATTACCGGCACAGCGCCCGTTGTTCCTACACTATCCCGATGATCCGGCGCTCTGGACGGTGCAGGACCAATTCCTCTACGGTGCCGATATGTTGGTGGCCCCAGTGATCGAAGCAAGCGCAAATTCGCGCGAGGTAGTGCTCCCCGGTGACCAACCGTGGCGGCATCTCTGGTCGGGCCAGATGTACGATCCAGGTGTTCACACCGTCCCCGCCCCGCTCGGCCAGCCGCCGGTATTCGTGCGCCCCGGCAGCTCGTTCGCCGAGCTGTTCGCCGCGCTCCCCAAAGTGCTGGCGGCATGACCGAACGCGCCAATATTCGCGATGTTGCGGCCCGCGCCGGGGTGGCGGTCAAGACCGTGAGCCGCGTGCTGAACGGCCATCCCTACGTCAGCGCGGAGACCAAATTACGCGTCGATACAGCGATGCGCGAGCTGGATTTTACCCCTAGCATTGCCGCGCGAATTCTGTCGGGCGCGAAGAGCAATCAGGTGGCGCTGATCTATGACAATCACAGCCCTTATTATATGTTCCAGATCCAGACCGGATGCTGGGAACTGTGCAAACAAAAAGGCATCCGCTTGCTCGCGCAGCCGGTCGATGTGGCCGATCCCAACGTCGGCGAACAGGTCCGCGGACTGGTTTCCGCCACTCATGTCGATGGGATCATCCTGTCCTCGCCGGTAACCGATTGCGATGCCGTGCTGCGTGCGCTGGAGGCGATGGATGTGCCGTTCGTGCGGATTTCGCCGGGGACCAACCATGCGCTGACCAGCTCGGTCTATATGGACGATGCCCAGGCCGCCGATGATATGACCACGCATATCATTAACTTGGGCCACCGCCGGATCGGGTTCATCAAGGGTCACCCCAATCATATGGGCTCACTCGACCGGCTCCATGGCTATTGCCGCGCGCTTGACCGGGTGGGGATCGCGTATGATCCGGTCTTGGTCTGCGACGGCGAATTTGATTTCGAAAGCGGGGTGCGCGCGGGCAATTTTCTGCTGGATCTGCCCAGCCGGCCCAGCGCAATTTTCGCCTCGAACGATGATATGGCGGCAGGCGTGCTGGCGGCGGCGCATGACCGGAATATCGATCTGCCGGGCGAGCTATCGGTGGCCGGGTTTGACGATACCACGCTTGCCCGCACGGTCTGGCCGCCGCTGACTACAATCCACCAGCCAATGGCTGAATTGGCGCGCACTGCCGCTGAAATTCTGATCGCCGGGGGCGATATCAACCACCGCCGCCTTCCCCATACTTTGATCGAGCGCGCATCGGTCGCGCCGCCAGCCAGGACGTTCCTATGAGCCTATTGCCCGCCGTACCCGCCAGCCGCCTGCTTGGCCGCAGCACAATTGCCATATCACCGATTGCCTGGGGGATGTGGCGGCTGGCCGAGGGTGGGCGCTCTGCGGAGGAGGCCGCGCGGCTGGTCCATGCCGCGCTCGACGCCGGGATTACCCTGCTCGATACGGCGGACATATACGGGTTCAACGGTTCAGGCGGGTTTGGCGATGCAGAGGCTTTGCTGGGCGAGGTACTGGCGGCTGAACCGGGGCTACGCGCGCGGATGGTGCTGGCGACCAAGGGCGGGATCATGCCGCCGCTGCCGTACGACCAGAGCGCTGACTATCTGAACGCAGCGATCGACGCTTCACTCAAGCGGCTCAAAACCGACACGATCGACCTGTGGCAAATTCATCGCCCGGACATTCTGGCACACCCGGCAGAGGTTGCGCGCACGCTCGATGCGGCGGTCGCGGCGGGCAAAATCAGGGCGCTCGGGATCTCCAATTTCACTCAGGCCCAGACCAGCGCGCTCAATCATTTCCTGGACCATAAGCTGGTCGCCACCCAGCCAGAGATTTCGCCGCTGCGGATTGCCTGTTTTGAAAACGGTGAGCTTGATCAGGCGATGGAACTGGGGCTTACCCCCTTGGCCTGGTCACCGCTCGGCGGCGGGCAGTTGCTTAAACCCAAGGGCGCGCACAATATCGCGGTTAGTACGGCGCTCGACGGGGTTGCCGAAGCGCAAGGCGTATCGCGCAGCGTGGCGGCCTATAGCTGGCTGATGGCACACCCGGCTGGAATTGTCCCGATCATCGGTTCGCAAAACCCGGCGCGGATCGCCGAAGGTGCAGCGGCACTGACAGTGCGCTGGACCCGTACCGACTGGTACGCTGTGCTGGTCGCCGCACGCGGTGAGAATTTACCATGAATTCCGACCAGCAATGCGAAGTCGCGTGGTTCTCGGCACTGTGCGATGACGATTACGAATTCCTCGGGCAACCGGACCCGGCGCTGCAATCGAGCTGGGAACACTGCCGCAATATCGCGCTGACTGCGGAAAAAGGCGGGTTCGACAATATCCTGCTGCCTTCGGGCTATGCGCTAGGCCTCGACACTACCGTGTTCGCTGCCGCCATCGCGCCGTTCCTGCAGCGGATGAAGCTGCTGTGGGCGACCCGCATCGGCGAGGATTGGCCGCCGCAACTTGCGCGCCGGATCGCCACGCTTGACCGGATTCTTGGCGCCAATGCGGCGGCAACTGGGGCCAAAATGACTGGACGGCTGAACGTCAATATCATTTCGTCGGACATGCCCGGCGAAAAGATCGCCAGCGCCGCGCGCTATGCCCGCACGACTGAGGCGATCAAGATTATCAAGACGCTGCTGTCGGGTCAGCACCTCGATCATCAAGGCGAGTTCTGGCAAATGCAGCTTGATCCGCCGCGGATCACCACATTGTCGGGCCAGCCGCCCGCGCTCTATTTCGGCGGGCTGAGCCACGAAGCGCGCGAATGCGCCGCTGAGGGCTGCGATGTCTATCTGATGTGGCCCGATACGATGGACAAGGTCCGCGAAACGATCGCTGATATGAGAGCGCGGGCCGCCAAATACGGGCGCACGCTCAAATTTGGCTACCGCGTCCACGTTGTCGTCCGCGATACCGAGGACGAGGCCCGCGCTGCGGCAGACCGCCTGGTCTCCAAACTGGATGACGAGATCGGCCGCGCAATCCGCGAAAAGTCGCTCGACGCGCAAAATTTCGGGGTGCAGCGGCAGGCCGAACTGCGCAGCGCCGCCAGCAATGACGGTTATGTCGAGGACAACCTGTGGACCGGGGTCGGCCGCGCGCGCTCGGGCTGCGGCTCGGCGATTGTCGGTGATCCCGATCAAGTGCTGGGGAAACTGCGCGCCTATCAGGCTGAGGGGGTTGAGGCCTTCATCCTCTCGGGCTATCCGCACGCCGCCGAGGCAGATCTGTTTGCCCGCCATGTGTTGCCGCAGCTGAACCATGGGCCGCTGATTTTCGCATGAGCTCTTTTCGTGAGGCTGGGTAATTTAAGTGACCATTCGCATCGTCGCCATCGGTGGCACCGTCAAGCCCGGCAGCTCGACCGAGCTGGCACTGCGGCTCGCCGCTGCCAGTGCCGGAGCTGAGGGAGCCGAGATAAGCGTGTTCGGCGGCGCCTACCTCGCCGCGCTGCCGCATTATGGCGGGGCTGAACACACCAAGGCTGACGGAGCCGAATTGGTCGAAGCCGTGCGCCGCGCGGATGGTTTGCTGATCGCTGCGCCGGGCTATCACGGCACGATTTCGGGGCTGGTCAAGAACGCGCTGGATTACCTTGAAGAACTGGCGCGCGATGAACGGCCCTATCTTGATGGCCGCGCGGTCGGGCTGATTGCTACCGCATTTGGTGATCAGGCGACGATGAGCACGCTGATCACGATGCGCGCGATTGTCCACGCACTGCGCGGTTGGCCGACCCCGATGGGGGCGACAATCCGGTCTTATCAGGGGCTGTTTTCGCCCGATGGTGAATGTCTCGACGACCGTTCGCGGATGCAGCTGGAACTGGTCGGGCAGCAAGTTCGGCGCGGCGCGGCGGCCTTTGCGGCAGGCGGTCAATGACCAGCGCGCTCGAACCAGCCTTGACCGCGCTCGCTGCGGGCCAGATCATCGTGCTGACCGGTGACCGGCTGCGCGGCGGCGATATCGATTTCGCGATGGCCGCGCGGCACGCTGACGCCGCCGCGATCAACTATATGGCCACCCACGGGCGCGGGCTGATCTGTCTGGCGCTGACCCCGGCGCATGCGCTGCGGCTGGGGATTGGACTGATCAACCCTGGTGCGGCGCGCCAATCGGGTCGCCCGCACGGCCGTTCGATCGAGGCGCGCGAGGGGGTCACGACCGGGATTTCTGCCGCCGACCGCGCGCAGACCATTGCCGTCGCCATGGCTCCGGGGGCGAGTGCGGATGATCTGGTTTCGCCCGGGCACGTCTTCCCGCTGATCGCCGCAGCGGGCGGCATCGCTGCGCGCCCAGCCGCGCTCGAAGCCGCGATTGAGCTGACCCGCAGCGCGGGGGCTGGCGAGGCGGCAGTGATCTGTTCAATCATGCGCGACGATGGCGAAATGGCCCGGATCGAGGACATTGCCGAGCTAATCGCCCAGCACGGTCTGGCAGTCGTGGATCTTGGTGATTTGACTTAGTTGCCAGGGGGCCGGTGATCAAGTTCGAGCCCGCGCGCCCAGCGCCGCTGGAATCCACGCCAATAACCCGGCTGGGCATCCCCCGCGACGGCACCGCCCCATTGCTGGCGAAAATTTGAGGGCCACTGGCCATCGTCCGAGACCCGCGTAGGGACCGCCAGATAGCGTAGCTTGGGCGCATCGTGTTTGAGCATGGCATCGAAAAAGGCGAGCATGAAGTGCTGGTCGATGGCGACGATCCGCTCTTGCCGCCAAACCGGATCATTGAAATATTCGATTGTTGAGAATGCTTCGTCGCCGCGCCGCGCCACCGGATTTCCGGCGATGTTGTGGCCCGCGCTACGGAACGTCAGCAAATAGCGATCAGCCCGCTCGGCCTTGGCAAAGACGCGCTGCACGCCCTGCGCATAATCGGCCACATCATCCAGATTGCCGTCGATCAGCAGCAGCGGCGCGGTCAGCCCGCGCAAGCCCTCGTCGCTCCAGGCGCGGGCGCTAGGCTGCGCGCCCCACGGCGCCAGCAGGGCCACCGCCTTGATCCGGCCCGCTAGCTCAGCGTCGGGCCGCAGCGCTTGCTGGCGCGCCAGGTCCGGCAGCTGCGCCAGCGCTGGAGCTTGCGGGTCGAGCGTTGCCCCGGCGGTGGTCAGCGCGCCGTACCCGCCCATCGAATAGCCGATCAGGCCAATACTGGTTCGGTCGGTTTCGGCCAAGACATCGGCTGCGCCCAGTTGCCCGGTCAGCAGCTGGCGCAGCACCGCGCGCTGATCATCGGCGCGATTGACCAGTGCTGCACCGAACGAGCCAAGAAAGCCGGGCACGTCGGTGAAAGCCGCATCGCGGTGATCGATCGCGGCGATCACATAGCCGTGCGAGGCCAGCGCTTCGGCCAGCTGGCTCATATGCGTGTCCCATCCGCCAAACCCGTGCGACATTACCAGCAGGGGATAGCTGCCGCCCAGCGCCGGTGCTTGGCTCGCTGCACGGCCCTGTTCAGTGATTGGATAGGGCGGCGTGCCGGCGCGGTATGCGATGTGGCGATACACCTCGGCCTTGGTGGCAGGTTTGGCTGGCCGCGCCGGATACCACAGCCGCACGCCGATGCTCCGCGCGCCCGCTGACACGTCATAGCGCGTGGTGCCGATCGCCAGTGGGCCCAGCCCAGCCAGCTCGGGCAATTCGGTCGAGCGAGCCGCCGTCGCTGATGACGCAGCCGGGCGCGCCAACCCAGCTGACCCAGCAGCAAAAACTGCCAGTAAAATCAGCGCGGCGGCCGGACGACTACGGTTTGCAATCAGGTTCACGCGCGTCACTCCTCGCCAGCGCGCTCAGCTTCGCACAAGCTGTGGCAGCGCCTCAACATAGCGGCGAATATGCTCGATCTTGCCCGGGCTCACGCGCGACCACTTGTGCCAGCGGCCATAGGCTCCCCGGATCATGATGCCGTGCGCGGCCATGGCCTTTTGCAAGGCATCGGCATCGGGCACTTCGACGAAGACGAAGTTTGCCTGCGAGGGCAAGCTCCTGAGCCCAGCGGCTTTTGCCGCCGCGACCAGCATGGCCCGGCCTTGCGAAATCCGGGCTCGCGAATAAGCCAGAAAGCCGGTATCGTTATAGCTCGCCAGCGCCGCTGCCAGACCGGCGCTGTTCAAGCCGATGGTCATGTTCCAGTCGCGGATGCGCTTGGCGTTAGCCGGAGTTGAAATAGCATAGCCAACGCGCAGTCCGGCCATTCCATAGATTTTTGAAAAGGTCCGTGTGACGATGACGTCGCGGCCTTCGCGGACCAGATCGACCATCGAATCTGCCAGCGGATGATCGGTCAATTCATTATAGGCTTCGTCGATCAGCACGGTTGTGCCGGGGCGGACGTTGCGGATGAAGCCGCGCAAGGCGGCTGGGGCAAGCAGCATCCCAGTCGGGTTGTTCGGATTGCAGATATGGACCAGCGCGATGTCGGGCCCCGCGCGGGCGGCAAGGCCGACCAGGTCGATGCTCATGTCTGGCGCGAGCGGCTGGCGCACCAGCGTTACCCCCTTGGGCTGGGCATAGTGCAACGCTTCGTCAAAGGTCAGCTCGGAGGTCAGAATGGCACCGGTCTTCCCCCACGCCAATGCGGCTGCGGCCAGCACCTCGCTCGAGCCGTTGCCGAGCACGACCTGCTCGGGGGCGACGCGGTGACGGGCGGCGATCAGCGCGGTCAGCTTTGGTGCTATATCGTCGATGTAATAGCTGCCTTGCGCCGCAGTTTGTGCCATGGCGCGAATAGCGCTGGGTGCCGGACCATAAGGATTTTCGTTGTAAATCAGATGCGCTTCGCCGACTGGTGGTTCGAACTGGACTGGCAGCGCTGGCTGCGCTGCCAGCAAGCGCGCAGCGCCCGGGCCGGCCAGCGCGGTCCCGGCGGCTATGCCAATCAGACTGCGCCGTGAAATATCCAGGTTCATGACACCCCCTTGTCTGCCAACATCATGGCGAACGCACTGCGGCCTTGCAATAGCCGCCGTTCGAATCCCGCTGGCGGCGTGGCAACGCTGTCAGGCGACCGGTTCAGAACAGGCCGGGGATCAACCGCCAGCGGGTCGTGGTGCAAAACGCGCGGTACGCGGGATCTTCGCTCAGCAGGCGTTCTTCGGCGAGCAGGCGCAGGATCTGGGCCCACCAGCCGATCGCATAGATCACGAAATTGAGCACGGTCGGCATCAAGATCAGGATGCCAATGTGGACCAGCAGGTACCCGGCGTACATCGGGTGCCGCACAAGTTTATACATGCCATCGGTTTTGACGCCGCGATTGGCCGGCGCGATGCCAAAGCTGCGGCGCAGGAACATCTTGGCCGCAAGCTGGATGCAATTGCCAGCCACCGCCAAGCCGACAGCGAGCGGGATCAGCGCATGCAGCGCCGCCGGGGTATCGACCGGCTGGATCA
>JANMBA010000423.1:0-8122 GCA_031360105.1 Novosphingobium sp. | reverse complement strand
TCGAAGGTGACATGATCGCCGCGCACGCCTCGCTCCCGCCCGATCAGCAGATCGCCAGCCACGATCAGCGGCTCGAACTGCGGCACGCGCTGGTCACGCTCGCGCCGGGCGAGAGCGCCGAGTTTACCGGCGACTTCCGCTTGCCGCTGAACGCGCTTAACCCGATCCGCGCTGGCGATGCGGCTTATTTTGTGCCGCTCGCGCGGTTGCGGGTTGAGGCGAGCACCCCGGCAGGCACGCCGCTGGTGCAGGTGCAGACCTATGTGGTCGGCGAAACCGGCGACGACCCCAACGCGGCGCTTCGCCCGTTCCGGCTTGATCTGGGCCCGCGCACCTATTCGCGAATTGGCCAGCGCGCGGTCAATTAGCCCAAAAATAGCTGGGCAAAGCCCCTCGACGGCGCGGCTTCGCGCGGCTAGGCTTTTCGCACTTGCAGCGCGAGAGGGTCGCTGACAGGCAATAAACCGGCGCGAAGAGGACGCGAAATTTATGGATAATCTGGTTTCGACCGAGTGGCTCGCCAATGAAATGGGCGCGAGCGACCTCAGGATCGTCGATTGCACGAAGCATCTGCCCGGCACTGGCCGCGAGCCACTGGCCGAATACGAAGCCGGGCATATCCCCGGTGCGGTATTCATGGACCTGGCCGAGCTGACCGACACGTCCAACCCGACCGAGAACATGCTGCCGCCGGCTGAAAAATTCGCCAGCCGGATGCAATCGCTTGGGCTTGGCGATGGCAGCCGGATCGTGCTGTATGATGACAGCGCGGTCAAAACCTCGGCGCGGGCATGGTTCATGCTCAAGATGTTCGGCGCGCACGATGTTGCGCTGCTCGATGGCGGGATTGCCAAGTGGAAAGCCGAAGGCCGCCCATTGGCGCAAGGCAAGGAACAGCTGCGCCATCGCCACTTTACCGCCTGGCAGGATGACAGCCGGGTCCGGACCAAGGCCGACGTGCTCGCCAACCTTCATTCCAAAGCCGAACAAGTCGTCGATGCGCGCGGCGCGGCGCGTTGGTCGGGGGCCGATCCCGATCCGCGTCCGGGCATTGCCGCCGGGCATATCCCTGGCTCGCTCAACCTGCCGTTCACCGCGCTGTATAACGGCGATGGCACGTTCAAGGACGCCGCTGGCATCAAAGCCGCCTTCGTCGATGCCGGGGTTGATCTGGCCAAGCCGGTGACGACCAGCTGTGGTTCGGGTGTTACCGCCAGTGTGCTGCTGTTCGGGCTGCACTTGCTGGGTAAAGACGATACGGCATTGTACGACGGCAGCTGGTCCGAATGGGGTGCCGACCCCGATACGCCCAAGGCTACTGCGGCCTGAGGCCAATGGCGCAGGACGCCACAGGAAAGCCGGGCATCGCAACCCAGCTGGTGACTGCGGGACGCAAGTCCGAATGGACGGGCCCAGCGGTAAACCCGCCAGTGTGGCGCGCCAGCACGTATCTGTACGAAGACAGTACGGCGCAGCAAGCTGACCAGAAGCCCAACGCCGACGGGCTGTTTCATTACGGCGCGCGCGGCGGCCCGACCCAGTGGGCGCTGGCCGATGCGCTGACCGGGCTTGAGCCTGGCGCGGCGGGCACCATGCTCTATCCCACCGGGCTTGCCGCGCCGGTGATGGCGCTGCTCAGCGTGCTCAAGTCGGGCGACGAATTGTTGGTTGCTGACAATGCCTATGATCCCAGCCGGGCGTTTGCAGCGCAGGCTTTGCGCGATTACGGCATCACGACGCGGTTTTTCGATCCGCTGAACGTCAGCCAATTTGCCGCGATGATCGGCGATAAGACCCGCGCGGTGCTGCTGGAAAACCCCGGCAGCCTGACGATGGAGGTGTGCGATGTGCCCGCGCTGGCCGCCGCCGCAAAGGCGCGCGGGCTCGCAGTGCTGCTGGACAACACCTGGGCCGGGCCGACCGGATTTCAGGCGCTGCGCCACGGGGTCGATCTGTCGATTTTGGCGCTGACCAAACATGTTGGCGGGCATTCGGACCTGATGCTCGGCAGCGTCACCGCCACTGCCGAATTTTATCCGTGGCTGCGCAAGCGCTCGTTATTGATGGGCCAGCAAGCCTCGCCCGACGATTGCGCGCTGGCGCTGCGCGGACTGCGCACGATGGGGGTCAGGCTCGAACGGTCGACCGCCAGCGCGCTCAGCATTGGCACGTGGCTGCAAAGCCGCAGCGAGATTGCGGCGGTGCTGTGCCCGATGCTGCCCGGATCGCCTGGCCATGCGCTGTGGCAGCGCGACTTTACCGGCGGCTGCGGCTTGCTGACGGTGATCATGGCGGGCGGCGATGCTGCTGCGCGCGACCGGCTGGTTGACGCGCTCAAACTGTTCGGGATCGGCTATAGCTGGGGCGGGTTTGAAAGCCTCGCCTTGGGTGTCCACCCGGAGCGCGACCGCGCCGTCACGCCGTGGCCGCCTGCGGGAAGCGATCCTGCCAACCGCTTTGCCGTGCGGCTGTGGATCGGACTGGAAGACCCCGCCGATCTCAAAGCCGATCTGGCGCGCGGCCTGGCCGCATGGGCCGCAGGATGAGCGTGGCATCAAGCGCCGGGGAGGTGATCGCGCAGCTCGACGCAATCGGCTTCGATGTCGGCTCGTATCATCTTTCGATCTACCGGGCGCTGCTGCTGATCGTGACCCTGATGGCGGTGTTCATGCTGGGGCGGTTGGCCGAAGCCGTGTCGAGCCGGATATTCAGCCGGATGCACCGGCTGGATGCTACCCAGCAATTGCTCGGGCAAAAGCTGTTCAATATTGCGGCGTGGATTCTGCTGGCGCTGGCAGGGATCGATTTCCTTGGCATCAGCCTGACCGCGCTGGCAGTATTTTCGGGCGCATTCGGGCTGGCGATCGGGTTCGGTCTGCAAAAAACCTTTGGTAACCTGATTTCGGGAATCATCCTGCTGATGGACCGCTCGATCAAACCCGGCGATGTGATCGCAGTGGGCACAGGCTCGGACAAAATGGTCGGTCAGGTCAGCAAAATCGGCATCCGCGCGGTGTCCGTGGTGACCCGCGATCAGATCGAATTCCTGATCCCGAACGAGCAACTGATGACTTCGACCGTCGAAAACTGGAGTTATTCGTCGCACGATGTCCGGGTGCGAGTGCCCGTCCCGGTCGCTTATGGCGCAGACCTGGTCTTGGCCGAACGGTTGATGCTTGAAGCTGCACAGGCGCTGCCGCGCGTGCTTACCCGCCGCGCCCCGCAAGTGTGGCTGTCCAGCTTTGGCGAGCACGCGGTGCTGTTCGATGTGCGGGTGTGGATCGAAGACCCGCAGGACGGGCTGGGCAAGCTGCGCTCTGACTTGCTCAAGGCCATCTGGGCAAGATTTCAAGCTCACGGCATCGAGATCCCGGTTACTTAACCGCGCTGACTGAGCTGCGCACAACTTCACCTAGGCCCCGGCAAAGGCATTGTCGCTGGCTTGCGTGGCGCGGTTTTGCCACTACCAACCCCATGACACCATTATTCCCCAATTCCGGCCCCAGTTCCGGCCCCAGTTCCGGCCCCGATTCCGGAAAAGTCTGGCTGGTCGGCGCTGGACCCGGCGATCCCGATCTGCTGACCCTGCGCGCCGCGCGGCTGATCATGCGCGCGCGGCTGATCGTCCACGATGGTCTGGTCGATCCAGCCATCCTGGCGCTGGCCAAGCCCGGAACCGAACTGGTCTCGGTTGCCAAGCAGCGCGCCCGCCACACCATGCCGCAGGACGCAATCAACGCGCTGCTGGTGCGCGAAGCGCTGGCCGGGCGTGACGTCGTGCGCCTCAAGGGCGGCGATCCGTTCATTTTCGGGCGCGGCGGCGAAGAAGCCGAGGCTTGCCGCGTGGCCGGCGTGCCGGTCGAAGTCGTCCCCGGGATCAGCGCAGCGATCGGCGCGGCGGCGGCGGCGCAAATGCCGCTGACGCACCGCGCCAGCGCATCGATTGTCAGCTTCGTCGCTGGTCAATGCAAGGGCTTGACCGATCAAGACTGGTCGGGCCTGGCCGGGCCGGGCCGCACGCTGGTAATCTACATGGGCATCGCCAGCGCTGAAGCGATTGCCGAAAAACTGATCGCCGATGGCCTCTCCCCCGCCATTCCGGTGGCAGTGATCGAAAATGCCACCCGCGCCGCCATGCGGGTGCTGCATGCACC
Organism: Novosphingobium sp.; assembly: GCA_031360105.1. Classification (GTDB taxonomy): domain Bacteria; phylum Pseudomonadota; class Alphaproteobacteria; order Sphingomonadales; family Sphingomonadaceae; genus Novosphingobium. Next base: position 3,968 of record JANMBA010000423.1, on the reverse strand, counting down.
GCTGGCGGGCTTGGCGGATTTAATTAATGCACAGCGCGTCAAAAGCCCCGCAGTGATCGTGATCGGCGAAGTTTGCAGGGCGCCTGAACCAGCGCAGTTGCGCGCCTTCGCGTTGGAGGCCCAGCCATGAAAATCCTGACCGGCAACGACCTTAAAAGCGGCGTGGTGACCTGGTGGGACGGGGTGCAATGGTCGCTCCATGTCGGCGACGCAGTTGATGTGGGTGAGCATGCCGATACCATCCTCGCCCGCGAAAGCGCCGCGCGCCGGGTCAACGCAGCCTATGCGATCGACGCCACCAAAGACGAAGCCGGGGTCCGTCCCGGGCATATCAAGGAACGCATTCGCGCGCTCGGCCCGACCGTGCGGCCTGACCTGACACTGAAGCCGGCCGATCCTGCCGCCGGGCAATGGGTGATCTGATGTACCAGTATGACCAATACGACCAGGCGATGGTCGACGCGCGCGTGGACGAATTCCGCGACCAAGTGGCGCGGCGGATCGCAGGCCACCTGACCGAGGATCAGTTCAAGCCGCTGCGGCTGATGAACGGGCTGTACCTGCAATTGCACGCTTATATGCTGCGCGTGGCGGTGCCTTATGGCACGCTTAGCGGCGCGCAGATGCACGCGCTGGGCGATATCGCCGATAAATATGATCGCGGTTATGGCCATTTCACCACCCGTCAGAATATCCAGTACAATTGGATCAAGCTCGACGAAGCTCCTGATATCCTTGCCGATCTATCCAAGATTGAGATGCATGCGATCCAGACCAGCGGCAATTGCATCCGCAACACCAGTTCCGATCAATATGCCGGAGCTGCCGCCGACGAGGTGACTGATCCGCGCCCCTACGCCGAGCTGATCCGCCAGTGGAGCACCTTCCATCCCGAATTCAGCTACCTGCCGCGCATGTTCAAGATCGCGGTGATCGCCAGCAAGATAGATCGCGCGGCGATGCGGCTGCACGATATCGGGATCCAGCTCCTGCACAATGACGCGGGCGAGTTGGGCGCGGCGTTTTACGTTGGCGGCGGCATGGGCCGCACCCCGATGATCGGCCCGCTGATCAATCCATTCGTGCCGCTGGACCAGTTCATCACGTATGCCGAAGCGTGTCTGCGGGTCTATAACCGGCACGGCCGCCGCGATAACAAGTACAAGGCGCGGATCAAAATCCTGGTCCATGAGCTGGGCAAAGCAGAATATACCCGGCAGGTTGAAGCTGAATTTGCCCACCTGCTCGCGCAGAATATCGAACCCCCGGTGGCTGAGCTTGAGCGGATCAAGGCGCAATTTGCCGATCCGCCCTTTGCGGTCGGGATCGCTGACGAAGTGGATCGCAGCGATCCCGATTTTGCGCTTTGGACCGATAACAATTGCGTCATGCACAAGACCCCCGGCTACATCGCGGTGACGATCAGCCTCAAACCGATTGGGGGGATTCCCGGCGATGCCAGCGCTGATCAGATACGGCTGATGGCGGCCTTGGCGACGCGCTATTCGTTCGACGAACTGCGCGTTACCCATGCGCAGAACATCGTAATGCCGCATGTCCGCAAGGATCAGCTGTACGAGCTGTGGCAGCAGCTGGATGAAGCTGGCCTCGGCACCGCCAATCTCGATCTGGTGGGCGATATCATCGCTTGCCCGGGGCTCGATTATTGCAGCTTGGCCAATGCCCGCTCGATCCCGGTGGCGCAGAAGATCGGCCAGCGGCTGGCTGCCAAAGAGCAGGAAATCGGCGAACTCAAGCTCAAGATTTCGGGCTGCATCAATGCCTGCGGACACCATCATGCCGGGCACATCGGCATCTTGGGCGTGGACCGCAAAGGCACTGAAAACTACCAGCTGCTGCTCGGCGGGTGTGAGGGCGCGGATACTTCGCTTGGCCAGATTACCGGGCCGGGGTTCGACGAGGACGGGATCGTCAACGCGGTCGAAAAGGCCACCGAGGTTTATCTTGGCGCGCGCGATCCCGGCGAACGCTTCCTTGATACCTATCGCCGGATCGGCATGGCTCCGTTCAAGGAAGCGCTTTATGGCTGAAGTACAATTCCGCTTTCGCGATGACGAGTCGGTTGGTGATCCCGGTGTGACAGTCGATGCGTTCGGCGCGCAATCAAATGCTGCCGCCGTCCGGCTTGAACCCGGCGATGAGGCGCGCGATCTGCTGCCGCATCTGGAACGGCTCCGGCTGATCGAGATCAACTTTCCGGTTTATGGCGACGGGCGCGGCTATACCGCCGCGCGGGTCCTGCGTGAGGCCGGCTATACCGGTGAACTGCGTGCGGTCGGCGATGTGCTGGTCGATCAGGTGGCTTTCATGCGCCGCTGCGGGTTCGATGCTTTCGCCCCCGATGCCCCGCTCGATCCAGCCGATGCGCAGGCCGCGTTCGAACGCTATCCCGCGGTTTATCAGCATACCCCCGATGGCCGCGTGCCGATCTGGGCCAAGCGGCACATGGTTTCGCCAGGTGGCTGAGGCAGCGCGCAAGATTGACCGGCTCGACACCGCACCGCGCTTCACTGCCGCCGATGCGGCGATGCTGAATGCGCGCTTTGCCGGGCAATCGACGCAGGCAATGCTGCGCGAAGTGCTGAGCGATGGTCTAGCCGGGCGGATCGCCACCGTCTCCAGCTTTGGTGCCGAAAGCGCGGTGCTGCTACACCTGCTGGCCAGCATCGATCGCGCGGTGCCGGTGCTGTTCTTGGAAACCGGCAAGCATTTCGCCGAGACGCTGGCTTACCGCGACGAGCTGGCCGCGCGGCTGGGGCTGACCAATCTGATCAGCCTGACCCCCGATCTGGCTGACTTGTCCCAGCGCGACGAGAACGGGCTGCGCTGGTCCTACGATCCCGATGGCTGCTGCGATATCCGCAAAGTCCGTCCGCTAGCGCGCGCGCTCAGCCAGTTCGATGCGAGCTTTACCGGGCGCAAAGGCTTTCAAAGCGAGACCCGCGCCGGGCTGCCGCGCTTTGAACTCGACACCACAGATGCGGCCGGGCGGCTCAAGGTCAATCCGCTGGCCGATTGGTCAGCCGCGCAAATTGCCGACTATCTCTCCGCCACCGGTTTGCCCGCGCATCCGCTGGTCGAGCAAGGCTATCCCTCGATCGGCTGCTCGCCCTGCACCACCAAAGTGCGCCCCGGCGAAGACCCCCGCGCGGGCCGCTGGCAAGGCTGGGACAAAACCGAATGCGGCATTCATTCGGCGGTCCAGCTCGGCCCCGACGGCGAGCTGCCACCGGGCTACGAGCCGTTCCTGTAAGCTTGCAACGAAACGGCACCGGGGCGGATTAAGCCGCCGGTGCCGCTGCTTGCTGCAGTGAAATCAGCCGGTTACGCGCACGACGGTTACAGTCTTGCCGTCAGGGTTGACCGAGGTCCACACGCCCTTTTCGTCCACCTTCTCGGTGCCGCACCGCTCCTTGGCGCCGGCTTCATCCTTGGTGGTGCAAAACAGCTCGGGCGATTTCTGAACCCACTTACCCGTCTCGGTAACTTTGCCGTCCAGCATTTCTACATAAGTGCCGTCGGCCTTGTCTTCTTCGGTGTAGACTTTGCCATCGGCGGTGGTGATCTTGTATGTTCCAACCGACGGCTTGCCATCGGCAGCCACGGTGGCCGCTGCGGGTGCCGCAATTGCGGCGGCTTGTTCGGTGGCGTCGGCTACGGGTGCAGCGTCCGGTTTTGAACAGGCAGCCAAAGTCGCCAATGCGGCGACGAGCACAATTTTCTTCATTACCGTTTCCCCTTTTTGCGTTCGAAAGACGGCCGTTCCCGCCACCGCGACTCGCGATCCCGGACGGAGGCTATGCCTGTGCAAGGCGGGAGTCGAATCGCCGCCTTACAGCCACCCGTTGTCACGGTACCAATTGGCAGTGGCCTTGAGCCCCTCGCGCGTAGCGATTTGCGGCTGCCATAGTGCCCCGGGTACTTGTGCAAACGGGCTGGCGACCCAG
>JANMBA010000410.1:0-4764 GCA_031360105.1 Novosphingobium sp. | reverse complement strand
CTCAGTTCGCCGCGTCAGGCCCTTCATACGTCAGCCGCTTGCCAACGATACCCCGAAGCGCTTGAACCGAGCGCAGGCCATCGTCATAACCGTTGCGGACGCGGTAGTTATAGCGGAACTCGAACTCCGCCAGATAACGGTGAAGGTGGTCTTCGCCGCAATGCTGATAGACGCCCTTCATGCCGCGCTTGAAGATGCTGAAATAACCTTCAACCGTGTTGCTGTAATTTCAGGATTGGCCGGGTCCACATAAACGCCGCGCTTGTGAGCGGTAGTGCCGTGAGCGGCGTAGAGGGTGCGCACCGGGTTGTAGGCGAAATGCTCGTCGGTCATGATCGTGGCTTCGCGCGCCACGTTGGCATTGATGATCGGCATAAGGTGCGCAGCGGTCACGCCGTCGATTACCATCGTGCGGGCCTTGCCGGTGTCACGATCTACCAGCGCCAGCACCTTCATTTTGTGGTGATAGGCGGCGCGCTTCGTGGTGCCTTTGAGGTGACCGATGAAAGTCTCGTCAACTTCGACAATGCCGCCGTCCGCACCGAACGGGGTGATAACGCTTCCATCGCGCATTGCTTCGCGGATGCGATGGGCGAGGAACCACGCGCTCTTGTAGGTGATCTCTAGGACGCGGTGCAGTTGATGGGCGCTGATGCCCTTCTTGCTGCTCGTCATAAGATATACGGCTTGCAGGGCCTTATGGAGCGGCAAGCGCATATGCTCGAACACGGTGCCAATCTTGACCGTGAACTGGCGCTTGCAATCGCCGCAGCGGTGCAGACCCACGCGGATGCGCTTGGCAGGGTTGGCCTTCACATCGGTGATGCGATCCACACCGCCGCAATGCGGGCAAACTGGCGTTCCAGCCCATACGATGCCTTCAAGGTGGCGGTAAGCCGCAGCTTCATCGTGGAACTCGGGGCGGGACAGAACGGACATTGGGCTTAACTCCTGATAGGAAGTTTATGCCATATCACTGCCGTGTTTGCAAGGTATATAATCGCCAAATTAAAAGATTGTAATGCCGCACCTTGCGCACCACAGCACCCGCCATGGCCAGCGAACAAACCCCGCAATCTGTTCACGATCTGCCGCCCGGGTTCGCGTTCGATCCGGCGCTGGCCGCGCGCACGATGACCAGCCATGGGCATGGCGGCTGGCTCGGAATCGATTACCACGCGCACGGGCCGGACTGGATCGAGTTAGCGCTGCCGTGGCGCGAGGAACTGGTCGGTGTGGCCGAAACCGGGGTGCTTGCCTCGGGTCCGATCATCAGCCTGATGGACAATGCTACCTCGATGGCAGTGTGGACGCTGGCCAAGCGGTTTACCGCGCATGCCACGCTTGATCTGCGAGTCGATTATATGCGCGCCGCCGTTCCAGGCAGCACCATCATTGGCCACGGTGAATGCTATAAGCTGACCCGCACGATCGCCTTCATTCGCGGCTTTGCGCATGATGGCGACCCGCTTGATCCGCTCGCGCACGTTACCGGCACCTTCATGGCGACGCATGGGACATATTTGTGAGCGCTGAACTGCCGCCTTATGCGACCGGCCTTGGCATCGGCATTGATCCCGAAAGCGCGGCAAGCCCGGTGCTGTGGTTCGACTATTCCGAGCGGGTGTCTGGCCGCCCCGGATTTCTGCATGGCGGCGCGATCAGCGGATTGATGGAAATGGCAGCGATCGCCGCGCTGCGCGCCGAGCTTGATCGGCGCGGGGAAGTGGTGCGCTTGAAGCCGGTCAACATTACAGTCGAATTCATGCGCGGCGGAACCAAGCAGCGCACTTTTGCCAGCGGCACGGTGACCCGCGCCGGGCGGCGGGTGGCGCTGCTCAATGCCACCTGCTGGCAGGACGATCCAGCCAAACCGATCGCGCTCGCCCAGTTGAAAGTGCTGCTCAGCCCCGCCGAATGATTACGCTGCAACGTCCGGGCGAGGCGGTGGGTAATTCCGCGCCCAGCACTTCACGCACCGCATCGGCCCGGGCGCGATTGAGGATTACGTCCGGCACTCCGGCCTCGTGCAGCACCAGATCGGCGCTGCCCAGCCAGCGGGCCTGACGCAATGTCAGGTCATCGGGATCGTCGCTGATCAGCGTGAACGCGTTGACGCTGCCTTGATCGGCTTCAGCACTCGCCAACCACTGATCCACCGCGCCATCTGCATAATCGGCGAACGGATCGAGCGGGCCACCATTGCGCAGCCCGGTATCGATCCCGCGCCGCCGCGCGCCGCCATCGGGCCAGCGGATACGCAAGCCAGCGCGCGCCGCCCCCAAAGCCAGCGCCAGTGCGCCAAGCGATTGCGGCAGCAGCAGTTCCAGCCGCAGCCGCAGCGCTTTGGCCAGCCCCGCCGAAACCCCGCCCGTGCCGACCGCGACAATTACCGGTCCGCGCTCAAGCAAGCTGGGTACGGTAAAATCGCATAGATCGGGCCGATCGACGACGTTGACCAGCAACCCGCGTGCTTTAAGCGCGGCGGCGGCTGCCTCTGGTTCATCAAGCGCTACAAAGGCCAGCACTGCTTCGGCCGCGGGGTCGTCCACCACCACTGCGCCCGCCCGCTCGACCAGTCGCTGCTTGGCCTGCGCCGCCTCGCCTTTACCCAGCACAATCACGCGCTGGCCGGTGATGCGGTGGAAAAGCGGCAGGCTGTGCATCGCCGTTACTGCAGCCACTCCGGCACCCGTTCGGCGGCGGTGATATCGGCCGGTAAGATCCGGTCAGCCACCACCGCGAACTGATCGCCATCGACCATCACCTCGGCCACGAACCCGCGGCTGTTATAGCTTGAGGCCATCGTCGCACCGTAAGCCCCAGCGGTGCGAAACACCGCCAGATCGCCCGCCACCAGAGCATCGATATCGCGGCCCATTGCAAAGGTATCGCCGGTCTCGCAAATCGGGCCGACAATGTTCGCCACCATCCGGTCACCGCGCGGCGTAACCCCATCGAAATCGTGCCACGCGCCGTACATCGCCGGGCGCGCCAGATCGTTCATCGCAGCATCGACCACTACGAACGGCGCGCGGTTAGAGCTGCGCTTGACCCGGATCACTTCGGTCAGCAGCACCCCGGCGTTGCCAGCGATCACCCGGCCCGGCTCAAACATCAGCCGCGTGTCCCAGTCCTTGGTTACCCGGCCGACCATTGCCCCGTATTCCTCGGGCGTGGGAAACACTTCGTCCGCGCGGTAAGGCACACCCAGCCCGCCGCCCAGATCCATGTGAGTCACGGTTTGCCCGGCCCCGCGCAATTCGCGCAGCAGGTCACCCATTTTGGCAAAGGCGATTTCTAGCGGATCGAGGCTTTGCAGCTGGCTGCCGATGTGCACAGCCAGCCCGCGCATTTCGAGCCCGGGCAGCGCGGCGAGCCGGGCGTAAATTTCGCCCACCCGGCCATACGGCACCCCGAATTTGTTCTCAGCCTTGCCGGTCGAGATCTTGTCATGCGTGCCCGCATCAACATCGGGATTGACCCGCAACGCGCAAGCCGCCCGCACCCCGCGCGCGGCCGCGATGGCCGATAGCTCGGCGCCTTCTTCTTCGCTCTCAAGATTGAACTGGCCGATCTCGGCATCAAGCCCCTGAACCATTTCGCGCGGCAGTTTGCCCACGCCTGAAAACACGATGTCTTCGCCCGTCATCCCCGCCGCCAGTGCCCGCGCCAGTTCGCCGCCCGATACCACGTCCGCGCCCAGCCCTTCGCGTTGCATCACTTTGAGCACCGCGAGGTTGGGGTTGGCCTTGATCGCAAAGGCAATATGTGCGTTCGGCAGATGCGCCAGCGCGGCCTTGAACACTCTTGCATGGCGTTCCAGCGTGGCCCGCGAATAGACGTAAACCGGCGTGCCGACCGCGTCGGCGATCACGCTCAGCGGCAGGTCTTCGGCGTGCAGGATGCCGCCGCGGTATTCAAAATGATTCATGTACCAGGCTTTCAGTCGTCAGCAGGGGGCAGGTCGAACGGGTCTTGCACGCGTTCTTCCGAGCGTTTTCGCAGTTCGACGCTGCGTTCTGGTGCAGCCTGGGGGGTAGCTTTGAGCAAAGCTTCGGCGGTGGGTTTCTGCTCGGTGCCATAGGGTGCCACCGGCAAGAATTGGCCGGCTTTGGGCCGCAGCGCCGACGATGCACCGCACCCGGCGAGGCCAAGGATCAAGATCGGAAGCACCACACGCCGCATTGCCATCACTCCAGACCCAGCACCAGCCGGGCTTCGGCCACCCGGGCCTGTACCTGTTCCGGGGCAGTTCCGCCATAGCTGGCGCGCGCCGCAACCGAAGCTTCGACCGACAGCGCGGCGAACACCCGCTGGTCGATCCGGGGATCAATCGCCTGCAAATCCGCCAGCGGCAGCGCATCAAGCGCCAGACCGCCGCGTTCGGCCAGCTTGACCGCCGCGCCGGTGATGTGATGCGCCTCGCGGAACGGCACATTGGCAGCGGTGACCAACCAATCCGCCAGATCGGTAGCGGTGGCATAACCCAGTTCGGCGGCCGCGCGCATCCGCTCGGTGCGGAAGGTTGCCCCGGCGATCATCCCGGTCATCGCGGCGAGGCACAGTTCGAGCAAACCGGCGGCTTCGAACACCGGCACTTTATCGTCCTGCATGTCCTTTGAATAGGCCAGCGGCAGGCCTTTCATCGTCACCATCAGGCTGACCAGCGCGCCGACAATCCGCCCCGCATGGCCGCGTACCAGCTCGGCGGCATCGGGGTTTTTCTTCTGCGGCATGATCGAGCTGCCAGTTGACAGGCTA
>JANMBA010000396.1:0-1875 GCA_031360105.1 Novosphingobium sp. | reverse complement strand
ACAAAGCTGGCGGGATCAAACTGCTTGGGATCGACCACAGCGCTGTTCACATTGGTGAAAATCTTGAATTCGGGCGCGACTCTGGCGTCGTAGCCGTAGGATGAGAGGCCGTAAGAGATGCAGCCATCGCGGCGCTGCGCTTCGACGAACGGCTCGATCATCCCGTGTTCGAGCGCTTGATTACGGATCCATTTGTCGGAAAGAATCGCCATGCCTGCGTGATTGCGCAAGGTTGGCAGGGCCGCAAGGCGCGCGCCCCCGCTTGTCCCCGAGATGCAGTCAAACCTATCGCCAAGCGGGATCGCCATGCTAAGCGCGCGGGATGGAAGTTCGCAACGTGCGCAACCGGATTTCACCGTGGGCGGCAAGCCTGTCGCTGCGGCTGCAGGCGCTTCCGCGCGCTTGGCTGCTGGGAGCGATGACCGCGCTGCTGGTGGGCATCGGGCTGCTGTTGGTCCAGTCAAGCATGGCGCAGCGGGCAGCACGGGATAGCGCACTAGCCGAAGCCGACGCCCAGATGGGGCTGGAAAGTCTCAATCAGGCGCTGACCGACGCCGAGACCGGCCAGCGCGGCTATCTGCTGACGCTCGACCCGGCCTATCTCGAGCCATACAACCGCGCGGTCAAACTGCTCCCGGACAGTCTCGCTGCGGTAAAGCTGCGCTTTATGCAGAACACCGATCCTGCGGTGGCCGAGCACTTGGGTCCGCTGAGTGACCTGATCCGGACCAAGCTTGACGAACTGGGCAGCACCGTCCGGTCGGCGCAGGCCGGCGATAGTGTCACCGCGCTGGAACGGGTGCGGACCGGGCAAGGCAAGCGAACCATGGACCAAATCCGCCCGCATCTGGCGGCGCTGGCCCAGATCCAGCGCGAAAGCCGCGATGCCGCGTTCGATGCGGCCAACCGGGCCGAAGCGCGGGTGGTGCCGCTGCTGCTGGCGATGTGGCTGGTGCTGCTGGCCTTGTTGTGGACCGGCTATCATGGCGAGCAGGCGCGCGCCCGAGCCGAGATTGCCGCCGCACAGACCACTCAGCTGCGCGAGCTTAACGAGCGCAACGAATTGCTGGCGCGCGAATTGGCGCACCGGGTGCGCAACCTGTTTGGGGTGGTACTGTCGTTGATTGGCCTGTCGGCGCGCCAGCCGGGGACCACTGCCGAAGTTATTGGTGACATAACCCAGCGGGTCCACGCGCTCAGCCGGGCGCACAATGTGGCTACCGGCGAAGTGTCGGGCGCGGTCGAGCTGTCAGCTTTGCTGGAAAGCCTGTGCCAGCCATACCACACTGGCGATGCCGCCCGCCCGACGATTGTGCTGGGCGGAACCGACGAGGTGGTGCCGGCCTACATGGTCTCACCGTTCGCGCTGATCGTTCACGAGCTGGCCACCAACGCCGCCAAATACGGAGCCTTGTCGGTGCCCGGCGGACAGGTCGCGATTACCTGGAGCACGGCTGGGCCAGATGCCCCGCTCGAAATCGAATGGCGCGAAACCGGCGGACCGCCACCGTCCTTAGCCAAAGACAATTCCGATCAACCCGGTGGCGGGTTCGGCCAGCGCATGACCCAAGCGGCAATGCGGCAGATGGGCGGCACGCTCGAACGACAGCTCCTGCCCGAAGGGGCGCTGGTGCGGATGACTATCAAGCGGCAGGCCTGATTTTAGACTTGGTGGTAAGCACGGTACCATTCGACAAACGCGGGCACCCCGACATCGATCGACGTCGTCGGCGTATAGCCTAGATCGCGCACAATCGCCGAGATATCGGCATAGGTCCTGGGCACATCGCCCGGCTGCATCGGCAGGTATTCGATCTCGGCCTTGCGCCCGATCGCCTCCTCGAGCAGCCCAACGACTTTCATCAGCGGTTCGCT
>JANMBA010000376.1:0-3947 GCA_031360105.1 Novosphingobium sp. | reverse complement strand
GTCATAAGCGGCAAAGCTGTCAAACTTGTCCCAGTGATCAGTTACCGCATCGACGTGGCTGCCATCGGGCCGCGCCAGATCGCCGCCGAGCTGGAGGTTATAGGGCGGATCGGCGAAGACCAGATCGACCGAAGCGGACGGCAAGCTGCGCATCGCCGCAATGCAATCGCCATCAAGGATTTGGCCGACGGGAAGATCGGGCCGCACAACCTCTTTTACGCCGCGCAACCGCGCGTTCTGTCCGACCAGCAACTGACCCATGACTGCTTTAATACCCCCAAAGTTATCCACAGGGTGAGTCTTCACGGAGTCCCCGTCAAGCGGAAACTCGCCGGAATCCTGACGATTCGTGGTTAGATTTAGGTGACTAAAGCGAGAACGAAACGAGTCCGGCACTGCATATGGAGTCTCGCCTGTGGGGTGGGACTCGATATCTAGTGGTGTGGCCGGGAGGACTCGACTGTCAAAAAAGATGCTCCCCTCTTGGAGGAGGATCGTTAGAGCAGCATCCGCGCCACCGGAGCGAAACTGCGGCGATGCAAGGGACTTGCGCCATGCCGCTGCAACGCCGCGAGGTGCTCGGCGGTGCCGTAGCCCATGTTGCGCTCCCAGCCGTAGTGCGGGTGCGCCGCCGCATAGGCGCGCATCAGCCGGTCACGATGTTCCTTCGCCAGAATCGAGGCGGCCGAGATGCACGGCTCAAGCGCGTCCCCGCCGACTATCGCCAGCGCCGGCCAGCGCCATTCGGTCACGCGACCGTGCGGGGTTTTGTTGCCATCAATCAACACCTGGTCGGGCTCGCAGTCGAGCGCTTCGACCAGCGCGGCGACCGCGCGGGTCATCGCCAGCATGGTCGCCGCAAAGATATTGATCCGGTCGATCTCGTCGGCCTCGACCACGCCCAGCGCCCAGCGGCAACTCGCCTGAATTTGCGGCTCCAGCACCGCGCGCCGCTTGGCCGAAAGTTTTTTGGAATCGTCAAGGCCGATCAGAGCGGCCCCGTCCAAACTGCACGCCGCCGCGACCACTGGTCCAGCCAACGGCCCACGCCCAGCCTCGTCCACGCCAATGATCAGCGTTCCGTGCTTGGCAACCACCAGATAATCCACCAGATTGTCCGCCATGCACCGCTCACTCCTGCTCGCCCTATCCTCCCTCGCGCTGATTGCGGCAAGCTGCGGTGCCAGCACAGCCGGGGATAGCCCGGCAGGTGTCCACCAGATCAAGGACCAGTTCCGGATCGAAGTACTCGGCACATTCGACGAACCGTGGGCGCTGGCCTTGTTGCCGGACGGCAAATCGGCACTGATCACCGAGCGCGGCGGCGCGTTGAAGCTGTGGAGCGCCAGCGGTGCGGTGCCGGTGTCTGGCGTTCCGCCGGTCGACTCCGGCGGCCAGGGCGGACTGGGCGATATTGCGCTCAGTCCGGATTTCGCCGCCAGCGGCATGGTTTATCTAAGCTGGGTCGAAGCTGGCGCTCGCGATACGCGCGGCGCGGTGGTCGGCCGGGCTAAACTGACTAGCAGATCGAATGGATCAAGCTTGGACGGCTTGACCGTTATCTGGCGGCAAGACCCCAAGGTCACTGGTCGCGGGCATTTCTCGCACCGGATCACCTTCTTGCCCGATGGCAAGTTCCTGTTCGTCGCTTCGGGCGAGCGGCAGAAGTTTACCCCCGCGCAAGACCTCAATGCCAACCTCGGCAAAATCGTCCGCCTTGACCTTGATGGCACCCCCGCCCCCGGCAATCCATTCGCGGCCAAAAGCGGGCTTTCCGCGCAAATCTGGACTTACGGCCACCGCAACATTCTGGGCCTGCAATTCGATGCGGCCGCGCAGCTGTGGGATCTGGAACACGGCCCGGCAGGCGGGGACGAGCTCAATCTGGTTCAGCCCGGCCAGAATTACGGCTGGCCGCTGGTTTCGGATGGCGATCACTATGATGGCAAGCCAATCCCGCGCAATTCCACTCGGCCCGACCTCGCCCAGCCCGCGATCAGCTGGAATCCGGTGATCGCACCGGGCGATTTCATCTTTTATTCGGGCAAAATGTGGCCCGAATGGAAAGGTCAGGCGCTGATCGCCGGATTGGGATCGCAAGGCTTGGTGCGGGTGCGGATCGGCGGCGCGCGCGGGATCGAGGAAGCGCGCTATCCGCTGGGCGAACGCATCCGCGAAATTCGAGAGGCGCCCGACGGCTCGCTGCTGGTGCTGGAGGACGGTACGGGCGGGCGGTTGCTGCGGCTCACGCGCAAATAGCATCGACTTTGCTGCGCTGCGGTCCTATCGGCCCGCGGCTATGTCTGAAACCGCCACACTGATCCCGCTCGACGACGTCGATCCTGCCTTGATCGAGGCGCTGCTTGACCGCGCGTTTGAGCCTGAGCGCCGCACCCGCACCGCATACTTGCTGCGCGCGGGGCTCGATTGCTTGCCGCCGCTGAGCTTTGCGGCGATTGACGGCGGCGACCAGCTGGTCGGCACGATCCAGTGCTGGCCGGTCGCGCTGACCGATCCAGACGGCAAAGCGCACCCGCAGATCATGGTCGGCCCGGTCGCGGTGCTGCCGCAGGCGCAGGGGCTGGGCTTTGGCCAGGCGCTGATGACCGCCGCGCTGGCCGCGCTTTCGCCCGAAGCCCCGCTGCCGCAAGTGATGATCGGCGATCCCGAATACTACGGCCGGTTTTTCGGGTTCAGCGCCGCGCATACCGGCGGCTGGTCGCTGCCCGGACCGTGGGAGCCCAGCCGCTTGCTGGCGCGCTGCGATAACCCGGCGGTGTTGCCCAAGACCGGGATGCTGGGGCCGTGGCTTCGGTAGATTTGGTAGCAAGGCAATTGCGCGCGCCAACTGCTTGCGCTCCTCCGCCACTCCGCGCTTGTGCGTGAACAACATTGTCCCCGGCTCCGCCATCTGGCATCGCCGCTGCAATGCCATACCAGCCGCCACCTGAACTCGCCGCGCTTTCGCTGGCTGAAATTGCCGAGCTGGCGGCGGCGCGCAAATTGCCCCCGGTTGATCAGTGGCACCCCTCGGCCTCGTCCGACAGCCTGATGCAGATCAAGGCTGACGGGCGCTGGTTCCATGCTGCCAGATTTCCGGGGGATGGCGAGATCAAGCGGCCCGCGATGATCCGGGCCTTTGCCAGCCTGCTGCGCCGCGACGCGGATGGCCAGCATTGGCTGGTCACCCCGCACGAGCAGCAATCGATCGCGGTCGATGATGCCGCGTTTATCGCGGTCGATGTCGCGCGCCACGGCGATGCATTGACCTTTCGGCTCAATACTGATGACACTGTGGTGGCCGGGCCCGATCATCCGCTGATCGCGCGCGGCAGCGCTGATCTTCCGGCAATTTACCTTGCGGTGCGGCACGGTACGCAAGCCCGGATCAATCGCAGCACCTGGCTGCAATTGGTCGAGCTGGCCAATGACGATCTGACCGTGACCAGCCGGGGCACGGCCTTCTCGCTGGTGCCCGGATGAAGGCGCTGGTCGAGCGGCTGCAACGCCTCCACACCGAAGGCCATGCCGCCGAAATCGAGCAACGTGACGAAAGCCACTTCGCCACAACGCGGCTCACCCCCGCCGCCGTGCTGGCCGCGATCACGGCGGGGCCGCGCCCCAGTTTTTTGCTGATTCACCGCCCCTCCAACATGCGCTCTCACCCCGGGCAAGTCGCCTTCCCTGGCGGCAAGATCGATCCCGGCGAAGACGCGGTCGAAGCCGCGCTGCGTGAGGCCAACGAGGAGCTGGGCATCCACGCCCGCGATGTCACCGTGATCGGACCGAGCGACACGTACCTGAGCGGCAGCGGCTATGCGATCACGCCGGTCATCGCGGTGATCCCCCCTGATCTCAACCTGCACCCCAACCCCGCAGAAGTGGCGCAGTGGTTCGAGGCGCCGGTGGATTTTGTGTTCGATGCAGCCAACCATGCGCAGAATTCA
>JANMBA010000366.1:0-20091 GCA_031360105.1 Novosphingobium sp. | reverse complement strand
TCGCCCTGGACCAGCGCGGTGCAGCTGACATCGCCTTCGACGTGCCCATCGATGTGCAGGTCAGCCGAGGCGGCGACGTTGCCCTTGATCCTGATATCGGGCCCGAAGACCGAAAAGGTTGAATTGGCCATCGATTTACCTTGCGAGCTGTGTGGCAGCGGGCCGCCCGGTTTTTTCGAGAACATGGGGAACGGCCTCCAGGAAGGGGCGGGGATTAACCGGGCGATCATTGATCCGCACTTCGAAATGCAGGTGCGGCCCGGTCGAACGGCCGGTCGAGCCAATCAGTCCGATCACCTCGCCGGGCAGAACTGCTTTACCCAGTACCGTACGAAAGCCCGACATATGCGCATAGCGTGTGACCAAGCCGTTGCCGTGATCGATCTCGACACAATTGCCGTAGCCCGAGCGTTGTCCCACGAAGCTGATCGTGCCGCGGGCTGCGGCATAGATTGGCGCACCCACTGGCCCGCGAAAATCGAGCCCCGGGTGAAAGGCGCCTGCGCCAGTGAACGGATCGAGCCGGAAACCAAAGCCGGATGAAATATATTCAAGGCTGGCTGGCAGCACTTGCGGCAGGCGCGAAACGCTGCGTTCCAGCACGTCCATCCGCGCGAGGCTTAGCCCGAACCGCTGAAAGCGCGGATCGATTGAGCCATCGGCTGACGTCGCCAGAACCAGCAGCGGGCCGCCCTGTGCGGCCTTGTCGTTGAGCGAAGCAAGCGCCGCCCTTGGATTAAGCCCAAGGCTGGCGAGCTTGGCTTGCGCGATGGCCGAACGCCGATCCGCCAGCCGGGTCAGCCCTTCGATCAGGGCCAGTTGACGGGCTTCGATCTCGGCCAGCTCGGCGGCCTGCGGGATTGCCACGCTGACCTTCTTGACGGTTTGCGCCGCTTCGCTCGCACTGTTCGATACGCTTTCGCCCGCCTGGGCATCCTTGGGCAGATCGCCGAACACCGCCTGGCTGGTTTTTTCCATGAAGGTTTGCCGCCGCTTCAGATCGTCGGCGACCTTGCCGATATCCTGCCCGTAAGCGTTGAGGCGGCTTTCAGATGTGGCGACTTTGGCCTCGCGCTCAAGCAAGGACAGCCGGTCGCGATTGGACAGGTAGCTCGACAGCGCCATCGCCGCGATGGTCAGCGTCCAGACTAGCAGCAATGCCGCCACCACACCCGCAGCTATCAGCTGGGTGCGCGAACTGACTTTGATAAAACGGACTTGCCCCTCGGACCGCATGAAAAATTCGCGATCCGGAAACCATGTCCGCAGGCGGGTTGTGACCCTGCCAACGGCTGTGCTTTTCAAGACGACCCCAGTCCCTTGTTATCCCTTGCTGCGGCCCGCTAGCAGCTTGCCGGGGCGGATGCGAATCGATTGCAGCCCAGACTCGCCGAACCGAAAGACTCGCGGGGTAAAGCGTTGACGCAGTCCATGTGATGCCGGGGCAGATGCGCGCGGCGGTGACAAGCCAGCCGGGGACTGTTAGGCGCAGCGGATGATTGCACAGCCCGCCTTGGCCGAAAGCGCCGCCGACCTGATTGCCAAGCTGGCGCAAGCTGGCCGCGCCGCGCAGCGCGGGCTGGCGCGGCTTGATCCAGCCAGCAAGGCGGCGGCATTGCGCGCGGCGGCACGGGCTTTGCGCGATGCTGAACCTGCGATCCTCGCCGCCAATGCGCGCGATATGGTGGCCGCCAGAGCAGGTGGCCTGTCGGATGCGATGCTGGACCGGCTGCGGCTCGATTCGGCGCGGGTGGCGGCGATGGCCGCTGCGGTTGATCAGATCGCCGCGCTGCCCGATCCGGTCGGCCAGGTGATTGATACCGCGACCCGCCCCAACGGGCTGGAACTGAGCCGGGTGCGGGTGCCAATCGGGCTGATCGGGATCATCTACGAAAGCCGCCCCAATGTGACCGCCGATGCCGCTGCGTTGTGCTTTGCCTCGGGCAATGCCGTGCTGCTGCGCGGTGGGAGCGAGGCCGTCCATTCGAATTATGCGATTCACGCCGCCTTCGTGGCGGGGCTGACCCGCACCGGCGCGCCGGCCGCGGCGGTGCAACTGGTCCCGGTGCAAGACCGCGCAGCGGTCGGCGCGATGCTTGCCGCCGCTGGGCTGATTGATCTAATCGTGCCTCGCGGGGGCAAAAGCCTAGTCGCGCGGGTTCAGGCCGATGCACGGGTCCCGGTGCTCGCGCACCTCGATGGGATTTGCCACACCTATGTGCATGCGGCAGCCAATCCGGTCAAAGCGGCGGCAATAGCGCTCAACGCCAAGCTGCGCCGCACCGGGGTCTGCGGTTCGATGGAAACGCTGCTGCTCGATGCGCAGTTCTCAGCCGGGCCAGCGGTGGTCGCGGGCTTGCTCGAGGCCGGGTGCGAATTGCGCGGCGATGCCCGCGCCTGCGCGCTCGACCCGCGAATCGGCCCCGCCAGCGCCACTGACTGGGACACCGAATATCTCGGCGCGGTGCTGTCGGTTGCGATCGTCGATGGATTGGAGGCGGCGCTGGCGCATATCGCGCGGCATTCATCAGCGCATACGGACGCGATCGTCAGCGAGGACGCGGCAGTTTGCGAACGGTTTTTGGCTGAGGTCGACAGCGCGATCGTGATGACCAACGCCAGCAGCCAATTTGCCGATGGCGGCGAATTTGGCCTGGGCGCAGAGATCGGGATTGCGACGGGGCGGCTGCACGCGCGCGGCCCGGTCGCGCTCGAAGGGCTGACTACCTACAAATGGCTGGTTCGCGGCACCGGGCAGATCAGGCCCTGACCCGAATCGGGCTCCTTGGCGGGAGTTTCAACCCGGCGCATGGCGGGCACCGGCGGATCAGCCTGTTCGCAATGGCGGCGCTAGGGCTCGATGCGGTCTGGTGGCTGGTCTCGCCAGGCAATCCGCTCAAGTCCAAAGCCGGATTGGCCCCCTTGGCGGCGCGGCTCGCATCAGCCCGGCAGCAAGCGCGGCGCGCGCGAATCGTGCCCACCGCAATCGAGCGCGAACTGGGCACGCGCTACACGCTTGATACGCTGCACGCGCTGCGTCGGCGTTATCCCAAGGTGCAGTTCGTGTGGCTGATGGGCAGCGATAATCTGGCGCAATTCCACCACTGGCGCAGCTGGCGATTGATCGCCCGCACCATGCCGATTGCGGTTATCGCGCGTCCGGGCTATGAGAGCAGCGCACTGACGAGCCCCGCCGGTGCCTGGCTCGGCCGTTACCGGCGGCCGCCGGCCATGTTAAACACCCGGGCAGGATGGAGCGCACCCGCGCTGATATATTTGCGTTTTGACCCTGATCCGCGTTCGGCCACTGCATTGCGCAGCGCCGATCCAGCATGGGCGTACCGCTTTGCCGGTTCGCTCCAGCGTGATCCCTTGACGCACCATCCCGTCGATCCCGACATCGCATGATTGCCCTGCGACGCCTGCTCAGAGGACTGTTCCCGCTTACATGACGCCCAATTCCAACGATCTTGCCCAGTCCGGTCCGGAGCCCGTTCCCGGCACCCAGCTCCCGCTTCCGGCGGCAGAGCCAGGCTCACTGCATGCGCTGGTCCTGCAATCGCTCGACGATGATCAGGCGCAAGAGCTCGTCTCGATCCCGCTCGAGGGCAAAAGTTCGATTGCCGATCACATGGTAATCGCCTCGGGCCGCTCGACTCGCCAGGTTGCGGCGATGGCGCAGAAGCTGGCCGAGCGGATCAAGCAAGGCGGCTTCGGTCACGTCCGGATCGAGGGTCTGCCTGCTGCCGACTGGGTGCTGGTCGATGCTGGTGACATTGTCGTTCACTTGTTCCGCCCCGAAGTGCGCACGTTCTACAACCTTGAACGGATGTGGGCCTTCGGAGATGCGGGCAGCGCGTGATTAATCCGGCCTTGCGGCTGGGCGCAATACCGGCTCGCTCCCCCGGACCGGCCAACCGATATCAGGACCCGGTGGGTGGCGGGGCCGGGGGAGCGGGCCGGTGTTGCGCGAGCGTTGGCGGTAGCCGGCGCGGATCACGCACATAATATGCAGCTGCATATGATCGCTCGCGGCAAAATCGGCCGGTCCCCCGAAGCCGACCTGTTCGAGCGCTACACCAAGCGGCTGGCATGGCCCTTCAAATTGACCGAACTGCCCGAGGTCGGGGGCGCTGTCCCGGCGCCGCTCACCCCGGTGCGCGAAGTGCTGCTTGATGAACATGGCGCGCAACTGACCTCTGAGCAGTTTGCTGCGCTGCTCGGCAAATGGCGCGATGATGGCGTGCGCGAGGCGCGGTTCGTGATCGGCGCGGCCGATGGTCACGGTGCGGCAGCGCGCGCTTCGGCTGATCTGCTCTTGGGCTTTGGCGTGATGACCTGGCCGCATTTGCTGGCACGCGCGCTGCTGGCCGAACAATTGTGGCGCGCCACCAGTATTCTTGCTGGCCATCCCTACCACCGTTCGGGATAAGCACGGCGTGAACCTGCGCCCGAAACAGATGATCCTTGGACTGCTCGCCCCGCTGGCGGTGTTTGGTGCGCTGGGCGCGGGCATGGCGCAAACCAGCGCCGGGATCGACACCGCCGATGATGCCCAAGCCGCGCTGTCGCGTGCACAGGCGCAGGGGGCCGAGGCACGCCGCCGCGCCGAAGTGCTTGAGGCGGGTGCCGCCACCGCGATCGCCGCGGCTGATCGCACCGCGCAGGAAGCGGCGGCGCTGGCGGCGCGCGTGCAGGAGGCCGAAGCTCAGATTGCTGGCAACACCGCGCAGCTGCAGTTGATCGGGCAGGATCAGGTCCGTTTGCGCAGCGAGCTGGCCGCAAAACAGCGTCCACTGATCGAGCTGACCGCCGCTTTGCAGCGGCTTGCGCGCCGTCCGCCGCTGCTCTCGCTATTGCGCCCGGGATCACTGCGCGAAGCGGTCTATTTGCGCGCGGTGCTGGAAACTCTGCTGCCCGAAGTTTCGCGGCGCACGGCGGGGCTGCACCAGGCGATCGCGCGCGGTCAGGCGCTGGCCGCTCAGGCTCGGCGCACCAGCGCGGCACTGCGCGCCGGGCAAGCCGAACTCGCGCGCCGCCGCACCGACCTTGGCGCGATCGAAGAACGCCAGCGGCTCGCTTCGGTCCAGGCCAGTGGGGCTGCCAACCGCGAAAGCGAGCGCGCCTTGGCGCTCAGCGAACAGGCCCGCGATCTGACCGGGCTGGTCAATGATCTGGCCTTGGCGGGGGCACTGCGCGATCAGCTGGCGGCGCTGCCCGGGCCAGTGTTGCGCCCGGCACAGCCGCAAGCGGCCAGCGCCCCGGCCGAACAAACAGCCAGCCCGGCCCCCAGCGATGCTCCAGCCCGCTATATATTGCCGGTAGCAGGGCGGCTGATCAGCGGCTTCGGGGGTAGCGGCGGAACCGCCGGTACGGGACAAGTGCGATCGCGCGGGCTTTCGATCCTTGCGCAAGGCGGCACGCAAGTCATCGCTCCGGGGGCGGGCCGGGTCGCCTTCGCCGGACCCTATCGCGGCTATGGCCTGATCGTGATCATCGAACACGACGGCGGCTGGAACTCGCTGATCACCGGGCTCAGCCAGCTGGATTGCTGGGCCGGCGAACAACTGCTGGCCGGCGGCTCGCTCGGCCAGGCCGGGCCGGGAAGCCCGCTGCTTACGCTCGAACTGCGGCGGCAGGGCAACCCGGTCAATCCGCTCGATTTCATTCACAACTAACGCCTGACCCAAATGCCGTAACGCGCCATCTGGCGTTAACCCCTCGTGCGCGATAGAAGGCGACGAAGATTTCCGAGAGGCCCCGCCCGATGATGATTGCCCCGATGTTTCGCGCCGCCTTGCTGGTCAGCGCGGTTTCACTGATTCCGGCGACCACCGCAGGTCTGGCCGCAGTTGACGCGCGCACGTCGGCGCAGTTTGAGCGGCTCGCCACGGTCTATCAACTGGTCAAGCTGCGCTATGTTGAGAAAGCCGACGATGCCAAGCTGGAAGAAGGCGCAATCGACGGCATGCTCGCCAGCCTTGATCCGCACAGCTCGTACCTGTCGGGGTCGACCATGCAGCGGCTCAATACCATGATCGATGGCAACTATTCGGGACTGGGACTGTCAGTGGTGATGGACGATGGTGCGGTCAAAGTGGTTTCGCCGATGCGCGGCAGCCCGGCTGCAACCGCCGGGGTAAAAGCCGGCGACTATATCACGCACCTTGATGGCAAGCTGATCTATGGCGGCGATCTGGATGCTGCGGTGGCGCAGATGCGCGGCGAGGCTGGCTCAAAAATCCGCCTGACGATCTTCCGGGCGGGCCGCACCGAACCGTTCGATGTGACGGTTACGCGCGGGGTAATTCAACTTGAGCCAGTTACTTGGGAACTGAAGGACAATACCGGCGTCATCACGGTCAACGAATTCAGCCACGATGTCGGCAATCTGGTCAACAAGGCGATCATCGATCTGAAGGCCAAATCGGGCGGCAAGCTGGACGGGCTGGTGCTCGACCTGCGGGAAAATCCGGGCGGCGAACTGGAAGAGGCGGTGGGCTTGTCCGATCTGTTCCTGACCAAGGGCGATATCGTCTCGCAGCGTGGGCGCGATTCGTCCGACGACGAATATTTCAAGGCCGAATCGATGTTCCCCGGCGATCTGGCCAAAGGCCTGCCGCTGATCGTGCTGATCGATGCCGGGTCGGCCTCGGCCTCGGAAATCGTGGCCGGCGCGCTGCAGGATCAGCACCGCGCGCTGATCATGGGTGAGCGTAGTTTTGGCAAAGGCAGCGTCCAGTCGCTGTTCTTCCTTGATCGGGCACGCACCAGCGCGGTCAAGATCACCACCGCGCGCTATTACACGCCGTCGGGCCGCTCGGTGCAGGAGGGCGGGATCGATCCCGATATCCGCGTGCCGCAATTGTCCGATCCCGATGCGCGCCGCCGCAGCGAGCTGTCGGTCCGCGAGAGCGATCTGCGGCACCATCTGGTCAACGAAGCCAGCCTTGATGACAAGAAACTGGAGAATGACCGGCAAGCCGATCCGCGCTTCAAACTCACCGCCGATGAGCTGAAAGCCAAGGGGATCAAAGACTACCAACTGTATTACGCACTGCAAACGCTGCGCCGCACCACTCTTGCGGTCAAGCGCAAGTGAACCTGTTGCCCGGCGGTGCAGCGGCAGCGCGCAGCGCGCGGGCGCTGGCTTCGGCAGTCCCAGCGGCGCTGCTCGGCGGGGCTTACCTGGGGCAATACTGGTTCCACCTGATTCCGTGCGAAATGTGCTGGTGGCAGCGCTATGCGCACTTTGCCGCGCTGGCGCTGGCGGTGCTGGCCGTGCTGCGGCCTTCATCCAGCATACTGGTCCGGCTGGCCGCGCTGGCGATCCTCCTCGGCGGGCTGCTCGGGCTTTATCACGCCGGGGTTGAATATGGCTGGTGGGAGGGTTTGACCGCTTGCACCAGCGAAGTGAAACTTGGCGATGATCCGCTGAGTGCGATCCTGAATGCCCCGATGGTCCGCTGCGATCAGGTTCAATGGTCGCTCGCCGGAATTTCGCTGGCTGGGTTCAATTTCCTCATTTCAGCCCCCGCCGCGCTGTTGATCTTTGCGTTGCTGCGGCGTGAGCGGGAGCCAGACGCATGAACAAGGCGGCGAGCGAGCGAATGCTGCGGGTCGATCAGGCCGGTGAATACGGCGCAACGCGAATTTACGCCGGGCAGCTCGCGGTGATGGGCGACCGCGCACCGTTGGCTGGCGATGTGCGCCACATGGCCGAGCAGGAGGCCGAGCACCGCGCCAAGTTTGATGCGCTGATGGCAGCGCGCGGCGTGCGGCCCACATTGTTGCAGCCGGTGTGGGATGTGGCCGGGTTTGCGCTGGGCGCGGCCACCGCGCTGCTCGGTCCCAAGGCGGCAATGGCCTGCACCGCCGCAGTCGAAACCGAGATCGACCGCCATTACAGCGCGCAGCTGATCACATTGGGAGACAGCGATCCCGAACTGTCAGGCATGATTGCGGCGTTCCGCGAAGACGAGCTCGAACACCGCGCGACTGCGCTGGCCAACGGGGCCGAACAGGCGCTGGGTTATCCGATCATGTCCGGTGCGATCCGGCTGGGCTGTAGGCTGGCGATTCGGCTGGCCGAACGGATTTAGGAAACCTTCCCCGGCTTCAGCTGTTATTCAGCGCGCGGCATGTCTATATGGCTTGGTCCGCTGAGGAGTTTCAATGATGCGCCCGATGACAGCTATCCTTGCCCCGCTGGCCTTGGCCGCGCTTTATGCTGCGCCTGCCGCTGCGCAAGGAACGTCCGAACCCAAGGTCAACCAGCTGATTGTGTTCGGCGAAGATGCCTGCCCGCAATCGACCGATGACACGATCACCGTCTGCGCCCGCAAGAATGAGGGTGAGCGCTTCCGGATCCCGGAACTGCTGCGCGAACATTCCAGCCCGCAGAACGAAGCGTGGAACAACAAGGTGCTGGCTTACGAAACCGTTGGGCGGACCGGCACGATGAGCTGCTCGCCGGTTGGCGCTGGCGGCTGGACCGGGTGTTCGGGTCAGCTGATCAATCAGGCCTACGCCGAAAAGAGCATCGATCCGGGCATCAAGTTCAGCCAGATGATCGCGGCCGAGCGGACCAAGCGGCTTGAGACTATCGATCAGGATGCCGCCGAAACACAGGCCCGGGTCGAAGTGCTCGAAGACCAGATTGAAGCACGGCGCAAGGCTGAGGAAGCCAGGACTGACACCGATCCCAATGACGCAGGTGCGCCCCCGCCGGTGCCGCCCAAGTCGAACTAAGCCCCAGTTCAGATCAGCTTAGCGCGATATCGGGCGCGTCTTCCTGCTTCATCCCGATCACATTGTAGCCGCCATCGACGTGATGAATCTCGCCGGTCACGCCCGAAGCCAAGTCTGACAGCAGGTATAGTCCGGCCCCGCCCACGTCATCGATGGTGACATTGCGGCGCAGCGGCGAATTGAGCTCGTTCCATTTCAGGATGTAGCGGAAATCGCCGATCCCGCTGGCGGCCAGGGTCTTGATCGGCCCGGCCGAAATCGCATTGATCCGGATATTGGCTGGTCCCAGATCATTGGCGAGATATTTAACGCTGGCTTCAAGCGCGGCCTTGGCCACCCCCATCACGTTATAGTGCGGGATGACCTTTTCGGCGCCGTAGTACGACAGCGTGAGCATTGCTCCGCCGCCGGTGCCTGCTTCGGAATCGAACTTGGGCATCATCGCCGCCGCGCGCTGCGCCACCGCAACCAGCGAATAGGCCGAGATGTTCATGGTCATCAGGAAGTTTTCAAGGCTGGTGTCGATGTAGCCGCCGCGCAATTCGGCCTTGTCCGAAAAACCGATCGCATGCACCACGAAGTCAATCACCGGCCAGCGCGCGGCGAGCGCCAAAAACGCGGTATCAAGCGCGGCCATGTCCGAAACATCGCAATCGATCAGAAAGTCGCTGCCCAGACTGGCGGCGAGCGGTCGCACGCGTTTTTCGAGTGCCTCGCCTTGGTAGGCAAAAGCCAGTTCAGCGCCGTGTTCGGCGAGCTGCCGGGCAATTCCCCAGGCCAGCGACTTATCGTTCGCCAGGCCCATGATCAGCCCGCGCTTGCCTTGCATCAATCCGCTCATCTTTATTGTCCCACCGTTTTCAAGCACCAGTTTGGCCGGTGCTTGCCCGATTACCCGTCTGGCCGATCACGTCCTGTTCCTCAGGGCTTACGGCCAGCGCGGCATTCAATTCTGCGCCCACCACCATCCCTAAACCGACCAGCCAGAAAAAGAACAGCGAGATCATCACCCCGGCCAGACTGCCATAGGTCAGATCATACGAAAAAAAGCGGTGCAGCACCCCTGGCAGCGACGAGCTGACCGCGACCCACCAGACCGTGACCAGCAACGCGCCGGGCCACTTGGGATAACGCCGGGTCCGGTATGCGCTGGGAGTGAGGCTGAGAAACAGCAGGAACATCGACGCGTAGATAATCAGCGGGGGTAGCAACTGCGACAGATCGAGCAGGTCGATCACCCCGTGCAGCCACGGATATCGCGCTACGACAATTTGCTGCGCGGCGGCGATAAATACTTGGGCCAGCAGCGCGAACAACAGCGCAATCACTGCGCTGACGATCACGCCGGTTGACAGCAACCGATAACGCCAGAAGGTATAGACCGGTTTGGTCCCATAGGCGCGGCGCAGGATGTCGCGGATAGTTTCAATCAGGCTGCCGACTGTCCACAGCCCGACCAGCCCGCCGGCCCATAGCAGCCAGCCGCTGCGCGCCACGATCACATCGCGCGCCACCGGCTCCAGCGCGCGCGCTGCAATCGGCGGCAGCGCGGCCAGGAACGCGTGAACCGAAGCCTCGCGCTGGACCTGCTCGCCGACCAGACTTAGCACCGCGCCGACGGTGATAAAGAACGGGAACAGCGCAAGAATTGCCATGTAGGCCAGATTGCCGGCGTGGATGAACCCGTCGTTGTATGCTCCGGCCCAGACCCGCGCGATCACCCGGAAGCCGCGGGTTTGCCAGAACCGCCCGGCGGGGCCAACGTGGTGATCATAGGCGTCCTGCAGCCGATTGGCACGTTTGCGCCGCGCTTCGGGTGATAGATCGGGGACCGTCAGCGGCGGCAGATCCGCTTCGTCGCGTTCGCGTTCCTGCATGACCGGATTACCGGCTCACAAACCGAATTTCGCGCGCAGGTTACGCGGATCGCTCCACCCTTCGAGCCGCTGGACCAGGTCAGCATCGCCCTCGGGCAATTGCACCTCGATCGTCACCAGCTGGTCACCCCGGCTGCCGTCCTTGCGGGGCATGCCTTTGCCGGTCAACCGCAGCGTCTTGCCCGAACTGGTGCCGGGACCAAGCGTCAGCATGACTGCGCCATCGGCGGTTGGCACCCGCAGTTTTGCGCCGCGCACCGCTTCATCAAGGGTGACCGGCAGATCGAGCCGCAGGTTGTCCCCATCGCGGCGCAGCCAGCCGTGCGCATGGATATGGATCGTGACGATTGCATCGCCGGCCCCGCCCGGTCCCGGCTCGCCCTTGCCCGCCAGCCGCATCTGGGTGCCGTCTTCAACCCCCGCGGGCAGCTTCAGGTCAATCGTTTTGCCGTCAGCCAAGGTGATGCGCTGCGTGGCGCGGGTGGCTGCATCGGTTAGCGAGACGCCCAGCTTGTATTGCACGCTGGCCCCCTTGGGTGCGGTCCGCTGGCGCGCGCCACCAAATCCCCCGCCGCCGCGGCCGCCGAACAGCCCATCGAAGATGTCGCCGATGTCGATGCCTTCAGCGCCGCCTAAATCTTCGGTGCGAAAGCCGCGTTGCGCGCCGCCGTTGAACCCGCCCGGCCCGGCGGTCTGGCCGTAACCAAAGCCCATGCTGGGATTGCCATCGGCGTCGATTTCGCCGCGATCAAACCGGGCGCGCTTGTCCTTGTCGGTCAGCAGGTCATAGGCGCCGGTCACCACCGAAAAGCGCTCGGTCGCTTTGGGGTTATCTTTGTTGCGATCAGGGTGCAGCTCTTTGGCGAGCTTGCGATAGGCTGCCTTGATGTCCTTCTCGCTCGCGTTACGCGCTACGCCCAGGGTCGAATACGGATCAGCCATAGCTGCTAGCTAGGGGGGCAAAGGCCGCAGGACAAGCAGGCGTGTGTGATTCGCCTAGTCGTGCCACTTCCTTCGCGCGCGCGCAGCGGCTATGCGGCGGTGATCATGCCAACCGATGACCAGAACGCTATTCCCGAAGAATCCCCGCTGACGCTGTTTGGCGAATGGTTCGCTGCTGCGCGCGAGGCCGAACCCAACGATCCCGAAGCGGTCGCGCTGGCCAGCGCCACGCCCGGCGCTGCGCCATCGGTGCGGATGGTGCTGCTGAAGGATTGGGGGCCTGACGGTTTCGTCTTTTACACCAACACGCACAGCCGCAAGGGCAGCGAACTGCACGCCAATCCGCAGGCAGCGATGCTGTTCCACTGGAAGTCACTGCGCCGCCAGATCAGGATTGAAGGCGCGGCGCAAGCAGTGGCGCCGACGATGGCCGATGCCTATTTCGCCAGCCGCGGGCGGTCTTCGCAAATCGGCGCGATTGCTTCGGACCAGTCGGCGCCGCTCGCCGCGCGTGGTGATTTTCTGGCGCGGATCGCTGAAACCGAGGCGCGCTATGCCGATCAACCGGTCCCGCGTCCGGCGCACTGGACCGGGTTCAGGCTGGTTCCCACCGCAATCGAATTCTGGCTTGATCGGCCTGCACGGCTGCACGAACGCCGCCGGTTTGTCCGCACGGCAGATGGCGCTGGCTGGACCAGCAGCCTGCTTTATCCATGATTGAAGCGGGCAAACTCAATCGCAGCGCGGCCTATGCCTCGATCACGGTCGCGCTGCTGCTGGCCGGGCTCAAGGGCTGGGCCGTGCTGGCGACGCAGTCGACCGCGATGCTGGGCAGTCTGGCTGACACCGTGCTCGATCTGGTGGCGAGCGTGGCGACTTTGGCCGGGGTGTGGGTGGCCGCGCAGCCGGCCGATGAAGAGCACCGGTTTGGTCACGGCAAGGCCGAGGCTTTGGCCGCGATGTTTCAGGTCGTCCTGATTTCGATTTCGGCCTTGACCCTGGCGGTGCGTGCGATCGGCCAATGGTTTGCCGGGTCGCGACCGGCTGGCGCGAATGATGGAATTCTGGTTTCGGCGGTGGCGATTGCTGCAACCCTCGCCTTGCTGGCCTGGCAGCGCCGGGTGATCGCGCGCACCGGCAGCATCGCTATTTCGACCGACCATCTGCATTACAAATCGGACTTGCTCCTCAACTTCGCAGTGATCGCCGCCTTGGCGCTCGACCAGTATGGCGGGATTTCAGGGGCCGATGCGCTGTTCGGCCTGCTCATCGCGCTGTGGCTGGGCTGGGGGGCCTGGCACGCCTCGACCGAGGCGATCAATCACTTGATGGACCGCGAATGGCCCGATGATCGCAAGGCCAAATTTCTCGAAGTTGTTGCGCGCCACCCCGAGCTCAAAGGGTTGCATGATTTGCGCACACGGACCTCGGGCAACCACGATTTCGTGCAGTTCCACATGTCGGTCAATCCCGAGATGACGGTGCGCGAAGTTCACAACGTGATGGACGAGATTGAGGCAAAACTGCAGCGCGAATTTCCCGGCGTGGAAATCTTGATTCACCCTGATCCCGAAGGATTAGTCAATGAAACCGGGTCAGCGGCGGTGGACTTGCTGGCTACTCGCGGACCTTAAAGCCCGCGACCTGCACCATCCAAAAACGCCGCGTAGCTCTTCGTGATCCCATCACGCAGCGCGGTTTGCGCTTGCCAGCCGAGCGCGGCCAGCTTGGTATTGTCCATCAGCTTGCGCGGGGTACCATCGGGTTTTGACGGATCGGTCACCACTGGCCCGTCATAATCCAGTACGTCCATTACCAGCCGGGTCAGGTCGATGATCGATATATCGCTGCCCGAACCGACATTGATGTGGCCCTCGTCCGAATAGTGTTTGAGCAGGTGCACGCAGGCATCGGCGCAGTCATCGACATACAGGAATTCGCGGCGCGGGGTGCCGCTGCCCCAGACCACCACTTCGCCGCCCGCCGCCTTGGCTTCATGCACTTTGCGAATCAGGGCCGGCAGCACGTGGCTGGCGTTCAGATCGAAATTGTCGCCCGGACCATACAGATTGGTCGGCATCGCGCTGATAAAATCGCAGCCGTATTGGCGGCGATAGGCCTGCGCCAGTTTGATCCCGGCGATCTTGGCCAGCGCGTACCATTCGTTAGTCGGCTCCAGTGGCCCGGTCAGCAGCGCCTCTTCCTTGATCGGCTGGTCGGCCTGCTTGGGGTAAATGCACGACGAGCCCAGGAACAGCAGCTTTTCAACCCCGACCGATTCGGCGCCGGTCAGCACCGAAGTCTGGATCAGCAGATTGTCGCGCAGGAATTCGACCGGCTGAGTATCGTTGGCAAGAATTCCGCCAACCCGCGCCGCAGCCAGCACTACCACTTGCGGGCGCTGGTTGTGCATCCAACCCAGCACCGCGCGCTGATCGGTCAGATCGAGTTCAGCGCGATTGGCGGTGATAATTTCGCAATTCTCAGCGGACAGACGCCGCACCACCGCGCCGCCAACCATACCGCGGTGCCCGGCCACCCAGACCCGCTTGCCGGTCAGATCAAACTGCGCGGAATGTAACATCAGCCGCCGCGCCCGACCGATTCGGTGCGCATGGTGATCAGATCGGCATCGACCATTTCGCGAACCAGATCGCGCACGCTGGTCTGGCTGCTCCAGCCCAGTTTTTCGTGGGCTTTGGTGGGATCGCCGATTAACAGTTCCACTTCGGTCGGGCGGAAATAGCGCGGATCGATCGCCACCCGCAGCGCGCCGGTGTCGGTGCAAAAGCCCTGCTCGTCCACGCCGCTGCCGCGCCAGGCAAGGGTGATCCCGGCATCGGCAAAGGCCCATTCGACGAATTGTCGGACCGTGGTGGTGACCCCGGTGGCGAGCACGTAGTCATCACCGTGATCCTGTTGCAGCATCCGCCACATGCCTTCGACATATTCCTTGGCATGGCCCCAATCGCGCTGGGCATCCAGGTTGCCAAGATAGACCACTTGCTGCCGCCCGAGCGCAATCGCGGCGGCGGCGCGGGTAATCTTGCGGGTGACAAAGGTTTCGCCGCGCAGTGGGCTTTCGTGGTTGAACAGGATTCCGTTCGAGGTGTGCATCCCATAAGCTTCGCGGTAATTGACCGTGATCCAGTAGGCATAAAGCTTGGCGGCGGCATAGGGACTGCGCGGATAGAACGGCGTGGTTTCGCGCTGCGGCACTTCCTGCACCAGCCCGTAAAGCTCGCTGGTCGAGGCTTGATAGAACCGGGTCTTGGCCTCCAGCCGCAGGATCCGGATTGCCTCGAGCAAGCGCAAGGTGCCCAGACCGTCCGAATTCGCCGTGTATTCGGCCGTCTCGAAACTCACCCCGACGTGGCTTTGCGCGGCAAGGTTATAGATCTCGTCGGGCTGCACTTCCTGAACGATCCGGATCAGGTTGGTGGCATCGGTCAGATCGCCGTAATGCAGCGTCAGCTGCGGTGCGGGATCGTGCGGGTCTTCGTAGATATCATCGATCCGTCCGGTGTTGAACGACGACGAGCGCCGCTTGATGCCGTGCACCCGGTAACCCTTTTCGAGCAGCAACCGCGCCAGATACGCGCCGTCCTGCCCGGTCACCCCGGTGATCAATGCCGTCTTGCTCACTGCGTACCCTCTTTCGGAAATAGCTGAATTATCCGTGCGATAGCACGCCGGACAGGTTCGTGCTGCCCCTCATTGGTCTTGCCCAGCCGGACCACGGTGACCCCGTTTGCGCGCGAGACGACTACGAATTGGCCAAGATGCCCGTTCATCGAAAAGACCCCGCCGCCCAGCCCCGGCCACATCGCGGCCTCCCCGGGGGGCGCGTGGTTGAGCCACAGCTGCGCGCCGTATCCGGGATTGTGCGGTGACGACGTGGTCATGAAATCGAGCCACGCCACCGGGACCAGCTGCGCACCTTTGACCGCGCCCTGATGGCGCAGGAATTCGCCGAACCGCGACCAGTCGCGCGCGGTGCCGTGGATCAGGCTGCCCCCGATCAAGGTTCCGGCCAGATCATACTCAGGGACCATGCTGGTCATCCCCAGCGGTTCGAACAGCCGGGTTCGCAGGTAATCACCGACGGCGCGCGCGCGCGCGGCAGGATCGGTGCTGGCGGTCAGCGCGCGGGCGGCCAGATCGGCGAGGATCACTGTTGTGGCGGAAGAATATTCCCACTTTGCGCCGGGTTCGGCTTCGAGCGGCTGGGCTTCGGCATAGGCGGCCATATTGTCGCGCCCATCAAGGAACAGCATCCGCACCGTATCGGCGGCGTAGGGCGGGTCGGCTTCTTCGTCGTGCTTGAGCCCCGAATGCATCTGGAGCAACTGGCGCAGGGTGATCTCACCGCGCGGATCACCGCTGCGCTGCCAAGCCGGGATCGGCACGCCTTCGTCCAGCCGCAGCCGTCCATCGGCAACCAGCATCCCGATCATCACTCCGGTCACCGATTTGGCCATTGACCAGCTGACAAAGCGGGTGTTTTCATGATAACCTGGGCCATAGCGTTCGGCCACGATCTGCGCATCGTGCAGTACGATCACCGCCCGGGTCTCAGCGGCCGGCTGCGCGCTGAACAGGGTATCAACCCGCCGCGCCAGCTGTTCGCGGCTCACTCCGGGCTGCGCGATCACCGCTTTCAGCG
This sequence comes from Novosphingobium sp., assembly GCA_031360105.1. GTDB lineage: Bacteria > Pseudomonadota > Alphaproteobacteria > Sphingomonadales > Sphingomonadaceae > Novosphingobium. The sequence continues at coordinate 3,855 of JANMBA010000366.1, read as the reverse complement.
CGGCGGCGCTGAGCGGTGCGGGTGGCGGCGGCGCGCTTTGCCCCGAACAAGCGATCAGGGCTGGCAGCGCGAGCAGCGGCAAGATAAGGGACAGGCAGCGCGCAGGCATGGCGCGCATCCCTTGCGCAAAGGTCTGGCGATGGCAACAGATAACCCCGCTTCTGTGAACCCGGCACCGGCTAATCCGGCTCGCGACCCGCGCGCCCGGCTACGGCGCCGTGCGGGATGGCTGGGATTGGGGCTGATTGCGGTGCTGGTGGCCTATTTCTGGACGCCGCTACAGGGCTATGCCCACGCCGGGACGGCTTACGGCGCGCGGGTCGCCTGTTCCTGCCGCTATCTGGGCGGGCGGGGGCTGAGTGACTGCCGCAAGGATTTTGAACCGGGCATGGACCTGATCATGCTGTCCGAAGATGCGGCCGCCAAAAGCGTCACAGCGCGGTTCCCGCTGATCACCAGCGAGACCGCGACCTATCACCCCGGGCTGGGCTGCCAGCTGGAACCGTGGCGTGGATAAGGCGTTGACTTGCTGCGTTAAAGCGCGGGATGTAAACTGATGAGCGAAGCCCAGATTCACCCGGTAATCCTGTGCGGTGGCAGCGGCACCCGGCTGTGGCCGCGTAGCCGCGCGGTCCGCCCCAAGCCGTTCCTGCCGTTGATCGGTGAACAGACCTTGTTCGAACAGACCGTGGCGCGCTGCGCCCGCGATGCCGGGTTCGCCGCGCCGCTGGTGGTGACCGGCACCGCGCATTTACCGCATGTCGAACAGCAGCTGGCCGGGGACGGCGCGGCGCGGGTGATTGTCGAGCCGTCCGCACGCAACACCGCCGCCGCGATTGCGCTGGCGGCGCTGCGGCTGCCCGCCGATGCGGTGATGCTGGTCTGCCCCAGCGACCACCACATTGCCGATCGCGCCGCGTTTCAAGCCGCCGCGCGCGCCGCCGCCGCGCTCGCCCGGCAAGGCTGGCTGGTGGCGTTCGGGATCGAGGCGACCGCGCCCGAAACCGGGTTCGGCTATTTGCAGCAGGGCGAGCCAGTCGGCACTGCCGGGTTCAAGGTCGCCCGGTTCGTCGAAAAGCCGGACCGCGCGCGCGCCGAGCAATTTTTGGCGGCAGGCGGCTATGCCTGGAACGGCGGGATCTTTGCCTTTCGCGCTGGCACCTTCCTGGATGAGCTGGCGCGCTATCGCCCGGACATCGCTGCGCGCGCGCGCGCAGCGGTCGCCGATGGCCGTGAAAATGGCGCTGAATTTCATCCGGACCCGACCGAGTTCGACCTGATCGACAGCGAGTCGGTCGATTACGCGGTGATGGAAAACACCGCGCACGCCGCGATGGTGCGCGCCGATATGGGCTGGTCGGATATCGGCAACTGGGAAGCGCTGCACGCGGCGCGCGGCGGCGATGACCGTGGCAACACGATCATCGGCCCGGCTGAACTGGTCGATTGCCGCAATGTGCTGGTCGAGACCGATGGCCCGCGCGTGTCGGTGATCGGGCTGAATGATGTGGTGGTGGTGGTTGACGGCAATGAAGTGCTGGTCACCACCCGCGCCGGGGCGCAGCTGGTCGGCAAGCTGGGCGGGGCAGTTCAACAATGAAGACGGCCGGGCAATGAGCGCGCTGCTCGCCACCACGCTGTCGCCGCGCCCGTGGGGGGTGGACACGCTGCCCGCGCCGTTCGTCAGCCCGCCGGGGCAGCGGATCGGCGAAGTGTGGTTCACCCCGCCGCCGCAGCTAGCTGACCTGCTGGTCAAATTCATCTTCACCAGCGAGAAATTGTCGGTTCAGGTTCACCCCAGCGACGCGCAAGCTCCAGCCGGACATCGCGGCAAGGAAGAATGCTGGTTGATACTTGCGGCAGATCCTGGTGCCACGCTGGCGATCGGGTTTGATGCGCCGCTCGGGCCAGAGGCGCTGCGCGCCGCCGCGCTGGATGGCAGTATCGAGCAGCTGTTAACCTGGTTTCCGGTCAAGCCGGGCGACTTTTTCTATATTCCGGCGGGCACGGTTCATGCGATTGGCCCCGGAATATCGTTGATCGAGGTTCAGCAGAACTCGGACATTACCTACCGCTTGTTCGATTATGGCCGCCCCCGCGAATTGCATCTGGATGCAGGGATTGCAGTGGCGCAAGGTTGCCCGCACGATCCGGCCAATCGGCGGCACGTGCCCCCGCATGGCGCGGTCCGGCTAGTCGAAGGGCCGCACTTCCGGCTCGACCGGCTTGATGGTCCGCCAAGCACGGCCACCGCTGCCCGTTATGACGGCCCGCTCCTGGTCCTGCCGCTCGATGTGGCGCTGGCGGTGGCCGGTGAACAGGTCGAGCCGGGACAATGCGGATTGGCGCATGGTCTTGCTGACGTGAAGTTTACCGGGCGCAGTTTGATCACCCAGTCCTGCTAGGCGGGCAGCGCTAAGCCGCCTGGGTGGTATCGATCCACCCACCGCCGACAACCCGCTCACCCGCGTAGATCACCGCCGCTTGGCCGGGCGCGACGCCAAAGGCCGGCTCGGCAAATTCCAGCGCGCAGTTCGCACCTTCGCCAAGCTCTCCGCGTAACATGACCGGCAGCAGTTGCGCCATCGAGCGGACTTTTGCAGTCAGCGGCCCAGCCGGAAGCGGGCCGATCCGGTTGGTTTCGGTGATTTGCGCGGTGCGAACCGCCAGCAGCCGTCTGGGTCCAACCAGCACTTGCGCTTTGGCGGCGTCGATCCCGGTTACATAGAGCGGTTCGGCCAGGCCGCCAATTTCAAGCCGGCGGCGCTGACCCACGGTGAAATGAATGATCCCGCGATGCGCGCCCAGCACCGCGCCGGTCTCGGCATGGATAATCTCGCCCGGCGCGCCGCCCTCGGGCCGCACGCTGCGCACGACTTTGGCATAATCGCCGTCGGGCACGAAACAGATGTCCTGACTGTCTGGTTTGGCCGCGACGCGCAGTCCTTCGGCCTCGGCGATCCGGCGGACCTCAGCCTTGGGCAGGGTGCCCAGGGGGAAGCGCAGGAAATCAAGCTGGGCCTGCGTGGTACCGTAAAGAAAATAGCTCTGGTCGCGCGCGTGATCGGCCGCGCGGTGCAATTCTGGACCATGCGCGGCCTCAACGCGCTGAACGTAGTGCCCGGTGGCAAGGCAATCTGCGCCCAGTTCGCGCGCCATCGCCAGCAAGTCGGTAAATTTGGGCCCCATGTTGCAGCGGATGCAGGGGACCGGCGTGCGCCCGGCCAGATAATCGTCGGCAAACCGTTCGACGACCTCGTCGCGAAACTGGCTGGCATGATCGAACACATAATGCGCAAACCCCAGCCGGTCCGCCACGCTGCGGGCATCGCGGATGTCATCGCCGGCGCAGCACGCGCCTTTGCGCCCGGTGGCAGCGCCGTTATCATACAACTGAAGCGTGATCCCGATCACTTCGGCGCCGCTGCGCGCGGCCAGCGCGGCCACCACCGAGCTGTCGACCCCGCCCGACATCGCGACGACTATCCGCCGCCCGGCAAGCGCAGCACCGAGCTGAAACAATCCTGCTGAATCGGGCTGTAGAAGGGCTGTGGTGGCCATGGCCCGCGCGCCTTACACGCGCTGAGGCAATTTGGTAAGCATTCTGACCATGAGGTAAACCCGGGCTTTACCCGTTATTGACCTTGTTTGCGTAGAAGCTGCTCCATGGAATTTGCGAATGACCTTATGGCCGCTCTGCGCGACCGCACTGGCTTCGGCGGTGCGACCAGCCAAAGCGCAGGATCAGGCCCCGTTTTGGACTGGTCCGGGTTGCATGCCCGGTTGAGCGCGGCGCACGCCGTGCGGCAACACTTGGCGCACAGCGATTCGCGCCCGATTTTGCTGGGTGGCGGC
>JANMBA010000118.1:0-11695 GCA_031360105.1 Novosphingobium sp. | reverse complement strand
GCCCGCCACCGCAATTGCATCGAGCACGGTGCGGCCATACGTGATCAGCGAGACATCGCTACCCACTACCGGCACCGCCGCCTTGCCCAGCGGCACGATATGCCCCGGCCCCGGATCGTCCGATTGCTGCGCGTAGCACAGGATGTTCTCGATGAAGATCACCGGATCGTTGCAGGCAATCGCCGCGCGCATCAGCCCTTGGGCATCAGCGGCGTTCGAGGGGGTAACAATCTTGAGCCCCGGAACATGCGCGAACCACGCCTCCAGCATATCCGAATGCTGCCCGCCGAACCCGACCCCGACCCCGGTGGTAGTGCGGATGACCAGCGGCACATTGGTTTGCCCGCCTGACATGAACCGCAATTTCGCCGCGTGGTTGACGATCTGGTCCATCGCCACAGTGACGAAATTCATCAGCATAATCTCGGCAATCGGGCGGAACCCCGCCAGCGCAGCGCCGACGCAGGCCCCCATGATCGCCTGTTCGGAGATCGGCGTCGCGCGGATCCGGTGGTCACCGTACTTTTCGCTCAGCCCGGACGATACCTTGAACACCCCGCCGCCCTGCTTGGCCGCAACATCCTCGCCCAGCAGGATGACCCCTTCGTCTTCGGCCATCGCTTCGTCGATCGCGCGGTTAAGCGCCTGGACCATCGTGATCTTGCCGCTCATGCGCCGTACTCCCCAGCAAGCACGGGCTCTTCAAACACGTCCAGCGTCAGCTCTTCGGGTCCGGGCACGGCACTCGCGAATGCGAATTCTACCGCAGCATCAAGCTCAGCTTCGATCTCCGCCACAATCCCGTCCAGCTCGGCTTCGGTAAACTGCCGCTCAAGCATCAGGGTGCGCAGCCGCGGCAACGGATCGGCGGCGGCCATTTCGGCCAAGTGTTCGGGCGGCATATACGAGAAGTCAGCGCCGAAGAAATGCCCGAGCATCCGGTAACACATTGCCTCGATCAGCGTCGGCCCCTCCCCGGCCCGCGCCCGCGCGACGGCAGCGTGCGCGGCCGCGTACATGGCTTCGGCATCGTTGCCGTCAACGGTCACTGCACGCATATTGTAAGCCTTCGCGCGCTCGGCGATGCTGCCGACCTTGGTGTGATCGGCAAAGGCCGTATGCTCACCATAACGGTTGTTCTGGCAGAAGAAGATCACCGGCAACTGCCAGAGCTGGGCCATGTTCATCGCCTCGTGGAAGGCACCGATATTGGTCGCCCCATCGCCGAAACAAGTCACCGTCACGCGCTTGTCACCCCGGTTCTGCGAGGCGAGCGCGAGCCCGTTAGCGATCGGCAAGCCCGATCCGACCACCCCGGTGGTGACCATCACCCCGCTTGCCGGATGGGTAATATGCATCGAACCGCCCTTGCCCTTGCAGGTTCCGGTGACGCGTCCGGCAATTTCGGCATAGAGCGGCCCGAGCGGCACGCCCTTGGCGATCTGGTCATGTTGGCCGCGATACGTAGTGACCAGGTAATCGCTAGGTTCAAGCGCCGCCATCATGGCCGCCGAAGCCAGCTCCTGCCCGCGATAGGTATAGTATAGCACCGCCAGTTTGCCGGTCATCAGCAGCGAGCGAAACCTTTCGTCGGAGCGCGCCACGCGCATCGTGCGGGTATAGATGTCGAGCAGCTTTTCTCGGTCCATGCGCTTCAAACTCCGTTCATGGGATCGGCGGAAATCGCGGCGCTGGGTCGCGCTGCGACGCGGGCTGACCATCCAGTCAGATTTTCGAGCCCGTCGGGGATCGGCTGGCCGACCTGACCGCCAAAATCGACCCAGGCAAAGAGCAGGATATCGGCGAGGGTGAAACAGTCGCCGCAAATCCACGCCTTACCCGCTAGCGCAGCATCGACTGCCGCAAGGCCGGCCCGCGCATAAGCCTTGTTGCCCTCCGCTGCCTCGGGCACGCAGAGCAGGCGGCTCTCGAACATCGCCAATCCCTCGGCGCTGCGAAAGCCGTTAGTCATCGGGACGACCACGTTCTGATCGACCGTGCGCAGCATGGCGCGGGTCGCCGCGCGTTGCGCCGGATCGGTCCCGAGCAGCGGCGACGCCGGGTGAAGTTCCTCGAGATATTCGCAGATCGCCAAGCTGTCCGCCAGAAAGCTCCCATCATCGAGTCCGAGACAGGGCGAACCACCCGCTGGGTTTTTAGCCAGAAAATCAGGCTGGCGATTCTCGCCAGCGACAATATCGACATAGACCCGCTCCAGCGCGATGCCTTTTTCGGCGAGGTACATCGTGACGACCCGTGGGTTTGGCCCGATCGACTGGTACAGCCGCATCAGAACTGCACCCGCTTGGTATAGCCGCCATCGACCACGATGTTGGTTCCGGTGGTGTAGCTTGACGCCGCGCTGGCAAGGAACACCACCGCGCGCGCCACTTCGTCGGGCGCGCCGAGGCGGCCCATCGGCATTTGCGCCAGCGTGCCGTTATAGAAATCAGGCATGGCACCTTTGATCGCCTCCCAGTTTCCAGATGGATATTCGATCGGCCCGGGCGAGACTGCATTGACCCGGATGCCTTGCCCGGCCAGCGCCTGGCCCAGCTGTTTGGCATAAGTCAGCAAGGCCGCCTTCAGCGCGTTGAACGCCTGCGGCATGATAAATGTCTCAAAGGCTGCGGTGGTCGAAAGGAACACCACCGAACCGTTGCCTGCGGCGGTGAGCGCCGGGGTCAGCACTTCCATTCCAAGCACCGCGCCCATGATGTCGATATCGAAGCAGCGCTGCCAGTCTTGCGTGGCGCCCATGCCCGATGCGCTGGCCATGTGAATGAACACATCGCACCCGCCCAGTTGATCGGCGGCGGCAGCGAGCCAGACCTTGTAGCCATCGGGGCTGTCGGTCATGTCGAATGCGGTCCCGTGGGCCTGGCCCGGATTGCCCGCCACGCTGGTCAAGGCGGCGTCGATCCGGCCCTGATCGCGCGAGAAGAATGCCACCTGGGCACCCTCTGCGGTGAGCAGCCTGAGCGTTTCCAGCCCAATCCCATGCGCCCCGCCATTCATGATAACTTTCTTGCCGGTCAGCCCCAGGTCCATCGTTCCGCTCCCTTGAAAACGTGCGTGTAGCAGCGCAGCTATGCACGCAATTCTGGCGCGGCCCATTGGCAAAAATGGGGGGGCGCATTTTCGCTCTACCCGGTTTTGATAGTTTGCTCGGCGACAGCGCTGACCTAGCCTTGGCTCACGGGAGAACGACAATGGCCTTCGCCGGACCAGCGCCAGATCAACTTGCGATCCGCGCGCTCAATGAAGCTTACGCCGACGCAGTGTTTCGCCGCGATGCCCAGGCCTGGGGCGAAACCTGGACCGAGGGCGCGACCTGGCAGCTGATGGGTCAGACCGTTTCTGGCCAGTCCGCCATCGTCGCAGCATGGGAGGCCGCGATGGCCGCCTTTCCGTTCGCGGCGTTTTTTGTGCAGCAAGGTGCGCTGCTGGTGGACGGCGATTCCGCCACCGGCACCGTCTTTACGCATGAAGTGCTTGAAAATGTCGCGGGCGAAACGCTCCGTCCGGTCGGGCGCTATGAAGATCGTTACATCAAGCAAGCCGGACGCTGGCTGTTCGCCGAACGCAATTACGAACTGCTGAAAGGTTAGCGATATGTCCGTGGTTATTGCCGGTGAAGTCGATTTCCCGCCCGAAAACCGCACGGCGGCGCTGGATGGAGCGAAAGACCTGATTGCACTGGCGCTGGCCGAGTCAGGCTGCCGCCATTACGCGTGGAGCGCCGATCCGCATTTGCCCGGACGGGTGCATGTGTTTGAACAGTGGGATACCGGCGAACAATTGCAGGACCACCTCGAAGGCCCGGCTTACCACGGGATGCTGGCGCATCTTGGCCAGTTCTCGATCCTCGAAGCGGTTACCCGCAAATACCGCTGCGACCTGATCGAGCCAGTTTATAGTCCCGAAGGTGTCGCCACCGCCACTTTCGTCACAGCTTAAGGAGCACGCGCAATATGGCCAACCTGTCAGGCAAAGTCGCCTTGGTGCTGGGGGCCGCCGGGCCGGGCAACATGGGCCAGCATATCGCCAGCGCGCTGGCCGATGCCGGGGCCAAGGTGGTGGTCGCAGGCCGCAATACCGCCGAATTGACCAGTTTCGCCGGGCGGATTGCGGGCGACTGGATCACCTGCGACATCACCAGCAAGGCCGAAGTCGAGGCGCTGGCCGCCACCACGCTCGAGCGGCATGGCAAGGTCGACATTGCGGTCAATGCCACCGGCTGGGGCTTGCTCAAGTCGATGCACGATATTTCCGAGGCCGAGCTCGATCAGATCGTCGCGTTGCAATTCAAGGGCGTGCACCATTTCCTCAGCGCGTTCGTCCGGGCCATGCCCAGCGGCGGCTCGCTGATTCAGGTTTCGTCTGCCACGACCGAGTGTCCGATCGATGACCATGCGGCCTACATCGGGACCAAGGCCGGGGCCGAGGCGCTGATCCGCTGCGTCGCCAACCAATACGGGCCGCAAGGCATCCGCGCCAATACGCTGTCGCCGGGGTTCACTGAAAGCCCGATGACCGCGCAGGCCTTTGCCACCCCTGGTCTCGCCGCCGCGTTCGCCAGGGAATATCCGCTGGGGCGACTGGGAACCTCGGACGATATCGCCAAGGCCGCGGTCTGGGTGGCCAGCGACGAGTGCTTTATGACCGGGCAGAATTTGCAGATCAACGGCGGATTGACCCTGCGCCGCAATCCGCGCGGCGATGAAATCGGCGCATCGGTAGGCGCTGCGATGGCGGCGCTAAACTCGTAGGACTCTGGGCTTAAACTTTCCCGCGAATATCTTCACGCAGCAGATCTTTGCGGACCTTGCCCGATGCGGTGCGCGGCAAATCGGCGGCAAATTCAAACCGCTCGGGACACTTTTGCCGGGCCAGACCCGCAGCCTGAACATGCGCCGACAAATCTTCTGCGCTCGCGTCGCCGCTCAACACGATATAGGCGCAGATTCCCTCACCCAGCCGCGAGTGTGGCATCGCCACCACCGCCGCCTCACGCACTGCGGCGTGCGTCTGCAACACATCCTCAATTTCCTTGGCGCTGATGTTTTCGCCGCCGCGGATAATCAGGTCCTTTTTGCGCCCGGTGATGACCAACGCGCCCGCCGCCGTCAGATGGCCGATATCGCCGGTGCGGAAATAGCCCTCGTCCGTAATTGCCGCTGCGGTTTGCGCGGGATCGGCATAGCCCATGAACATTGCCGGGCCGCGCGCCAACACTTCGCCGTCGAGGCCGACTGCGAGCGGGTGGCCGCCATCGTCAGTGATCAGCAAGTCATAGTCGAGCGGTTGCCCGTCGCTGGTGGCGGCGAGGTCGGGTTCGGTGTCTGGCAGATACCCCTGCGTAGCGAGCGGCACTTCGGAACTGCCATAGACCCGGTACGCGCAAGCGTTGGCCAAGGCGGCGTTGGCCGCGCGCACCAAGTCTGCCGGAACCGCCGCGCCGCCGCAGGCAAACCGCTGGAAACTTGGCAAGGTGCGTCCGGCCTCTTGCGCAGCGCGGCACAATTCCATCAAAAATGGCGTCGCCGCAACGGTCGATGTGACCTGATAGCGCTCGATCAGTTCAACCGCGCGAACCGCATCCCACACCTCCATCAGCACCGTGCGCGAGCCGATCTGGAACGGCTTTTCAAGCCCGCCGCTGTAGCCGCTGATATGGGTTACGGGCGACGGCATCAGCGCCACGTCCTGGCCTACGATCCGCGCATGCGAAGCCGTCACCCGCGCCACCCGCGCCAGCGTATTGTGCGAATGGAGCACAGCTTTGGGTCGCCCCGTGGTCCCCGAGGTGTACAGCAGCAGTTTGACATGGTTCGGATCGACCTGCGGCAGCGCCTGACCAAGACTGCGGCCATGGACAACGAGCTGGGCGAACGATGGCGTGCTGTGCTGCGGCCGGACATAGATAACATGCGCCAGTTCGGGCAAATCGGGTCTGATCCGCTCGACCATCGCGGCGTAGTCAATCGAGCGGAAGCTTTCCGCGACAAAAAACGCCTTGGCCCCGCAATCGCCCAGCATCTGCCGAACCTCAGCGTCGCGGTAGATGTGGACGATCGGCGCGATCACGAACCCGCCGAGCGCTGCGGCCAAGTTGATAATAGCCGCCTCGCTCCAGTTGGGGGTCTGAAAACCGACCACGTCACCGGGGCGCAGGCCGCGATCGATTAGCGCCCGCGCCAGCGCTTCGCCGTCGGCCAGCAAGCTGGAGTAGGTCGGCTCGGCCGGGTCACCCAGAAACACTATGGCATCGCCGTCACTATCAGCCCGCGCCCGGGCATGATCGCCCAGCGTCCGGTTTTCCCAATAACCGCTGGCGTAACGCAGCAAATGAGCGGGCAAGACTTGCGGAAATTGCATGGTCAGAGTTTGAGCAATTGCTTGCCCCGATTAGCGCCCGAAAACAGGCGTTGCAGGGTCTTTGGCGCATTGCCGAAACCCTGCTGCACATCCTCGCGGTATGTAAGCTGGCCGGCCTGAACCAGGCTTACCATGCGGGCGCGAAGTGCGGGGAATTCTGCCGCCCAGTCGATGACGATAAAGCCCTCCATCCGCGCCCGGCGGAACACCAGGTTAAAATAGTTTTCTGGCCCGGCCGGCAACGTGCCGGTCTCATAGCGGCTGATTCCGCCGCAGATCACCACCCGGGCGCCAGTGGCAATTTGCGACAGCATATCGTTGAGAATTTTACCGCCGACATTGTCGAAAATGACGTTGACCCCGCCCGGTGCCAGCGCCTTGAGCTGGTCGCGGATCGGCCCAGCTTTATAGTCAATCGCGTGATCGTAGCCCGCTTCCTGCGTCAGCCACGCACACTTTTCGGCCCCGCCAGCAATCCCGATGGTGGTGCAGCCGGCGATTTTGGCGAGCTGGCCGACGATTGACCCGGTCGCTCCGGCCGCGCCCGAAACCACCACTACGTCGCCCGGCAGCGGCTGGCCGATTTTGAACAAGCCGCACCACGCGGTCATCCCGGTGGTGCCCAAAACCGAGAGCATCGCAGTCGGCGGCAGCCCCGGTTCGCACGGATTGAGCCCCTCGCCCGCCTGCACGACATATTCAGACCAGATCGAGGAACCCGCCAGCACTGCGCCGACCGGAAAGCGCCCGCCATTGCTTTCGGCCACTTCAAGGATCGCTGACCCGCGCATGACGTCACCGATTGCCATCGGCGCGACATAGTCAGCGACGTTTTCCATCCAGCCCTTCTGCGCCGGGTCAAACCCGAGATAGAGCGTCTTGAGCAGCATTTCGCCAGGCCCGGGCGCCGGCAGCACAGCATCAGTCAATTTCAGATCATCATCAGCCAGCGCACGACCTACGGGGTGCGCGGCGAGTTGCCATTGCCGGGTCGTGGTCATGCTGTCTCCCTGAGCGGCAAAATCGCCTCGCGGTAAAGCGGGTTATCCGCCGCGTAAAAATTGCAATGAAAGCCCGAGGGCACACGGAACGGGATTTGCACGGTGGCGAGCGGTCCGGCGGCGATATCTTTGGCGGCGAATATTGCCAGTTCGCTGGTTGCGGCATTGGCGCGGTGGACCAACGTCATGGCATAACCATCGGCCTCTTCGGTGCTGCCCAGCCGGGGCGCAAAGACCAGTTCACCCGCCGCCGCGCCCGCGCCGAAATGGTAGATATCCTCAGTTCCTGCCGCAGTATCGAACCGCAGCACAGCGTCCATTCCCTCAACCCGGCCATCGCGCGAATTGAGGTTGATGTTGGCGAAGCTGTGGCGGCTTTTGCGGGTCATCAACCGGTCATCGGGCCGGGGAAACTGGATATCGCGGTCATTCAGAACTTCTTCGCGCATCGACCCAGCCGCAATATCGATCGTCCAGCGGCGCAACGATTGCTGGGTATCGCCGTGCGTCAGCCGCTCACCGTGCTGATCGGGGAACAGCGCCGTGCCATTCGCCGCCGCAACATCGGCGATGATCTGGCCGTCTTCTTCCCAGACGTTGAGCTCGTGGAACATGTGGCGCGGATCGAATTCGAACCAGCGCACGTCGTCCGCCCCGCCCTCCCGCGGCATCAGGCCGATCTTGGTCGGACGGCCAGTGTTCCACGCGGTCATCGGCCCACCGCTCATAAACCGCTGCAAGTCGGTATCGATTGGAATGATCGGGAACACCACCCAGTTTTCGGTCACGAAAAACGTGTGGATCAGCGCGTTGTGCGGCACGGGAATCACTGCACTGTGGCGCACCGCGCCCGCAGCAGTGATGATATCATAGCGCAGTTCGGGCGCACCCATATACCCGTTGATCATCGCCCCGATGTTGATCAATTCGCCGGTGGCAAAATCAACCTTGGGATGGGCGCAGAAGGTTGTGGTGATCTTGCCGTCATAATCGTGCTCGCCCAGCGTTTCCAGATCGCGGGGACCAAGCACCACCGGCTTGGCGCCTTCCATCAGCGCCAGCAGCTTGCCGCCATGCAGGATTATATTGGTATTAGCGGTATTATAGGTCTTGCCCTGCACGCTGGGATCGGCGGTCAGCGGGTTGCCGAACATCCCGAACAGTCGTTTGCCGGCCGCTTGTTCCAACACGAATTTTTCGGTCCGCACCCAGCGATTGCGCAAGGAAACCCGACCATCGGCAAAGTGCAGGGCATAGACCATGCCGTCGCCGTCGAACCAGTGATAGTCGCCTTCACGCGTGGGATAGAGCGGCTCGGGCCCGTTACGAAAGAACACGCCGGCCAGATCGCGGGGTAATTCGCCCGTTACGATCAGGTCCGGTGCGCTCGCCTCAAACCGAACCGGCTGATGATGCCCTGAAAGGTAGGGGTGGTCGAAAAAGGCCTGGGTCATCAGCTAAACTTTCTTGGGATGAGGGCGCGCCCACTGCGATGAAGGCGCGCCCGTATCCCCCCGGAGACAACCGGCTATAGGGTCAGAACTTGACCCGGATTTCCGCACCCACAGTGCGCGGGGCATATGGTCCCGAGAACGTGAACAGCCCGGCCACCGGTAAGGTCGACGAGATATCGCGCACGTCGGTCAGGTTGCGGCCAAACACCGACAGCCCAATCTCGCGGCCGTTGCCGAGCAAGAAGGTATAGCCGAGCTGGGCCGAGAGGTTTTCACGGTCCTTGGTGAAGCAGCGATTATCGTTGACCACTGCGCCCGGGACTACCGGTTGGTTCGGGGCAATGCAGGTCGCAACTTTGCTCTGGAACCGCATCAGGACGTTGGCATCGAACCGTCCGGTGCCAACTTCGCGGGTATAGTTCAGCCCGGCCGACCACAGGAATTTCGGCGCCCGGCGCAGCGTTAGAGTTGAAACATCGTCGGCAATCAGATCTTTCGGCGAGCCGGTAGTCAACCCGACCACGTCGTTGAAGAACCGATCGTATTTGGCGTCAGTGTAAGAAAACGAAGCGTTGAAGCTGAGCTCGGGTGAGAGCTGGGCAATCGTCTCGATCTCAAACCCCTTGATGGTCGCCGATGAGGCGTTTTTAACCACGGTTTCCTGCGGATTGGCTGACCCGGGCGGTGTTGGCTGCACCACTTCTTCCTGCTTGTTGCCATATTGCGTGTAATAAAATGCCATATTGGTGCGCAGCGTCTTGCCTAGCCAATCGGCTTTCAAACCGATCTCGTAAGCATCGACGATTTCTGGCTGATAGGGCCCAAGCGAGGTGGGCGAAGCGGCGCGACCGTTGAACCCGCCCGAACGAAAGCCCTTTGAATAGGACGCATAGACCATCTTGCCGGGTTCGATGGTGTACTGCGCATTAGCGCGCCAAGTGAATTTGCCAAAGCTGGCCTTACCCGAACAGTTCGTACCCGGACCGTAAGCCGGGACGCCTGGCGCAAACAGCCCGGTAACGACCACGCATTCGACCCCGGTATAGCTCGGCCGCGAAACCTGCACGAGGCCGGTGATCTGGCCGTAGTTGTTGAAGATCGTTTTCTGGTCTTCCGTGTAGCGCGCTCCCAACGAAATTTTCAGCTGATCGGATAGCTTGAATTGAATGTCGGTGAACCCGGCGTAGGACTTTGAATTGTGGACGACGTGCTGGGCGAGCGTGAATCCTCCGAACACCGGACCGAACGCGGTTGATTGGTCAAGTGTATAGCTGCTGTTAAAATAGTAGGCGCCGATCAGCATGTTAACACGATCGGAAATCTCGGCTACCAGCCGCATCTCCTGGCTGAACTGATCGTAATCCTGAACGCGGCGGGTGGCAAAAAAGTTTGCCGAGCTGCCATCAAAATCCTGCCGGACATCTTCGCTGTTCTGCCGGTAACCAGTGGTTGAATACAGCGTTACGGCGGGCGACAGCTTCCATTCGACGTTGGCGGTCAGCGCGTCGGTATCGTTTATGACGCCGCGCGGCGCGGTTTCGTAAGTGACCAGCGAGCCGCGATCAGCAGCGCTGAACCGGTTGCATTCCACCGGCGGCGAAAAGCCCGGAGCGCCTGGCGCCACACAAATCAAATCGCGGCCGTCGGATTCGGGAATCGTCACTGTCTCACCGCGTTCCCGGCTGTGCTCGTAAGTGACCAACGCGGAGAAATTGCTGCTCGGCTCGATCAGTGCAGTCACCCCGCCGGTCAGCGTTTCATAGCGCCCATCCTTGCGGTTTTGTGACAGATTTTGCACGAAACCGCCGGTCTTGTCCCAATAGCCAAAGGCTTTCAGCGAGATGAAATCGCCAAGTTTCCCGCTGTTCACAACGAATCGGCCGCGCGTAGTATCGTAGCTGCCGTAGGAAAATGCCGCCTTGAGGCCGGGATTTACGGTTGGCCGGCTGCGGGTGACACTGATCACCCCGCCGATCGTGTTGCGGCCGAACAGCGTTCCTTGCGGCCCGCGCAGCACTTCAAGCCGCTCCATGTCAAAGCTGTCGAGCAGCTGGCCGGTGTTGGTTCCGATCGCCACCCCATCGACCGTCACGCCAACGGCCGGATCGAAGCTTTTTTCGATATCTTCAAAACTGATCCCGCGAATGGCAATCGCTGCGGCGCTGGGTCCAGCCCCGACACTGTCGATCACCAGGCTCGGCGTTCGGCCGGCGATGTCGCGAATATCCTTGATGGTGGCCGATTCGAGCGCGGTCTGATCGAACGCCGTCACCGCGACCGGAACTGTCTGAATGCTTTCCGAGCGCTTCTGCGCGGTCACCACGATCTCGCGGATGGCACCCGTGGCATCGTCGGCGGCGGCGGTCTGGGCATAAGCCGGTTGTGCCAAACCAGCTGCAAGCGCGGCGAACGAAACCAGCCTAAGAGCTTTTACGGTTTTCATGGGTGTTCCCTCTCCAATCATTCAGGGTCCTGCGGTTTATCAGCAGCGAAAGTTCCTGAACCTACCCAAGATTGTTGGAGAGTGCCCCGCTGCACAACCGGCAAAAATGACAGTCGGATTTCGATTTGCACGGCCTAGGGTCAGGACAAGAATGAAGGCACGCTCGCCTTTCGGGAACCACCGCCATGACGGTCGCAACGCATCGCACATTCTGCCGGTTCTGCCACGCCAACTGCGCGATGCTGGCCGATGTTGATGCTGGCAAAGTGGTGGCAGTGCGCGGCGATCCCGATGACCCGGTGTTCGGCGGTTATACCTGCATCAAAGGCCGCCAACTGGCCGAAGCGCATAATTCGCCTGAACGCCTGCAAGCCTGCCGCGAGCGGCAGCCCGACGGAAGCTGGGCCAACCTTGCC
>JANMBA010000115.1:0-7298 GCA_031360105.1 Novosphingobium sp. | reverse complement strand
GAAGTCATCGGCACCGGCGGCAAGGTTATCCGTGAAATCGTCGCCGAAACCGGCGCCAAGGTTGATAACGATGACGAAGGCTTGATCAAGCTCTCCTCGTCTGACCCGGCGCAGATCGAAGCGGCCCGCGCCTGGATCTTGGGCATCACCGAAGAGGCCGAAGTCGGCAAAGTCTATGACGGCAAGGTTGTCACCATCGTCGATTTCGGTGCCTTCGTGAACTTCATGGGCGGCAAGGACGGACTGGTCCACGTTTCGGAAATGCGCAACGAGCGGGTTGAAAAGCCGACCGACGTGGTGACCGAAGGCCAGCCGGTCAAGGTCAAGGTGCTTGAGATCGATCAGCGCGGCAAGGTCCGCCTGTCGATGCGGGTCGTCGATCAGGAAACTGGCGAAATGCTGGAAGATACCCGCCCGGCCCGTGAACCGCGCACCGATCGCCCCAGTGGTGATCGCGGTCCGCGCCGCGATGGCGGTGGTGATCGTGGCCCGCGCCGTGATGGTGGCGGACGCGGCGGTGACCGTGATCGCGGCCCGCGCCGCGATGGCGGCGGCGATCGTGCCCCACGCCGCGAAGACGGCCCCGCACCCGATCACATCCCGGCGTTCCTCAAGAACGACGATTGATCCCAGTCGATCAAAACTTACCAAAGGGCCGCGCGATTGCGCGGCCCTTTTCCGATGGTCACTTGTCTCTGCATTGGCCATGCTGGCTGCAGGCCTTCCTGCGCAAGCAGCAACGCCCACCACGCCAACGCCTGCCGCTGCGCCAAATCCCGCGGTTGGGTATATGGTTTGCAGCGCCTTGATGGGCGAGAGGAACAAGTTGTTCCTCGCCTGGGGCTTCTCGGCTGCGGGAACGCGCAGCGTTGAACTGGCGCATGCCTATGTCCAGATGCTGCGAGAGAAGGGTTATGCGGCGGCCAGCATGTACGCGCCCGCAGGCGCTCCGCCCCCGCTCTGACGGTCGATTGGCGCTGGCATGAAACGCAAGATCAGGCCACCGATTTCAAAGTCAGATTGATTGTAGGCGCTGAGCGTAACCACATCACTTATGTTCCCACGACCTTCAATCCGTTGTAAATCCAGCCGAGGCCCCAAACATGTCAATCACGGCACTCCGCTTCATTTTGCTCGCGCCACTTGCCGCAGGGATACCCGGTATTGCCCATGCAGACCCCGCCGGTGACGAGGCAGGGCGCCAGTCGATCATGGCAGACTCGCGCGCTAGTGCCGCCGCGATTGACCGGCGCAATTCGGACCAGGCATTTCAGGCCGGACTGACGCGGTCTTCTTCTGGCGGCGGCAATTCGGGCTCCAGTTCCAGCGGGTCTTCGTCGGGCAGTTCGTCCTCCAGTGGCGGGCTTGGCGGCGGATGGGGCCAAGGCGGTCAAATATCTGCGGATGGGTGCGGCGCAAGGTGATTCTATGTCGATGTACACCCTGGGAAACCTGATGGTGAACGGCGATGAATGGACCGGCGAGAACCGGCCAGAAGGCTGGCCGCTGATCAGCCGCGCCGCGCAAGCGGGGGACGGCCGGGCAATGTGGCGTTTGGCCGCTGCGAAAGTCGATGGCACTTCGGGCCAGGAGAAAGACCTGCCCGAAGCCGTTCGTCTGATGCGCTTGTCAGCCGAGGCCGGCGAAAGAAATGGGCAACAAGGCTGAGGTCAGATGTTGTATTTCGGAGTGGGCATGGCCGAAAACAAAGCCGAAGGGCTGCGTTACACGCGTATGGCGGCAGATGCGTTTAATCCAGCAGCACAATACGACATGGCCCTGGCAAACTACTACGGTGATGTGGGAATTCCGAAAAACCTGGTGGAAGTCGCGCGCTGGGCCCGCCTCTCGGCTGATAACGGCCTGCCGCGTGCCCAACTTTTGATGGGGAAGCTGTTGTGGGCCGGCGAAGGTCTTGCGCAGAACCGGACAGAAGCTGTGCGGTGGATGAAGAAGGCGGCTGATCAGCACGATGAAACCGCCATCAATGACCTGAAAGATCCTAAAGTGGCGGCGATTTTGCGCACGCTCTGATCAGGGCCTTCGTTCGAATAGCGAAGCAGCTTCAGGCTGCGATCGCCCGTTCGCTGTCTTGCGGGCCGGCCAGTTCGATACGATTGCGGCCGGCGGCCTTGGCCCGGTACAGCGCGGCATCGGCTGCCTGCAAGGCGCTGCGCGGATCGCCATGGGTGAATACCTCGGCGACCCCGGCAGAGAAGGTGACTTGACCGAACGGGGTATCGTTGGCGCGGTTGATCAGCCGCCGCTGGGCGAGCTCGCTGCGCACTCGGTCTAGCCGGGTAAGCGCTTGATCGGCCGATGCGCCGCGCAGCAGCACAACGAATTCCTCGCCGCCGTGGCGGGCCACGTGGCAGCGATCATCGGATATTTGCGTCAGCGTATCAGCGACCAGCCGGAGCACCCGGTCGCCAGCTTCGTGGCCGTGTTCGTCGTTGATCCGCTTGAAGTGGTCGATATCGCAGAACCCCACGCACAGGGGTTCGCCCGCAGCACTTGCAGCGCGGTATTCGGTCTCGAAAACGGCTTCGAAGGCGCGGCGATTGGGCAGGCCGGTCAGATGATCCTCCTCAGAGCTGCGGCGGGCTTCTGCGAGCCGCCGTTTGAGTCCACGGGTCTGCGCCTCGCTGCGCAGCATCTGCCGCTCAATCTCGCGCGTGCGCCGCAACATGACTTTGCCGATCCGCGCCATCTCGGAAATCACCGCCCCAGCCATGGCGACCTGCTCGAGTTCGCTGACCTGGCCGGCCAGCTCTGAATGGTAGCTGCTGGCTGCGCCATGTGCTTCGCGGCTGGATTTGGCGAATTCTTCAAGGTTGGAATCGAGCCGCTCCATCAGGCCGCGCAGGCGATTGGATTCGGTGGTGTTGTCGCCCGGGTCACGCAGTTGGTCGAGCCATTCGACAGTCAGCGGACGGCCAGACTGGATCCGGCGGTCGAAGGTCTGAACCAGACCGTCATCGCTCCGGGTGAGATAGGTCCAGACCAGCGGCAAAGTAGTGGCGGTTGATTCGAGCGCGTGCTGATCAAGAAATCGCCCGATCTCCTCCAGTCGCTGTTGATTCTGATTTTTCACCGGGCGAGCAGTTACGCTCGGCCGTGTGGCGCGGCCACGCCGCCAGATGCCGTGCGAAAGTGCGCTCAGCCAGCTGTGGGGCGGCTTGTCAGGCGCAGAGCGATCAGCAGTCATCCGCCAATTAACGGCAGTCTGCATCTATAGTTAAGTCCGGATCGAGTGCCTTAGCGGACGCGTGGGCCGCCAAACGGCAGCGGCGGAGGCGGACGGCGATGGCCACGCGGCAATTGTGCCTGATAAGCGCGGCCGCAATGCTCGACGCAATACGGGAAGCCGGGATTGACCTTGACCCCGCAGAAGTGAAAGTCCGCTTCGCCCGGATGGCCCATCGGCCAGCGGCAAATCCGGTCATTCAGTTCGAGCAGGCCGGTTTTCTCGGCCATTTCGGCGTTGGGCTTGGCCGGAACCAGGCGGCGCGGCGGCGCAGGCGGGATCGGGGCTTGCTGATCGCCGGGGCCTTGACGCAGGAACCCGCCGGGACCGACCGAAACGATCCGCGGCATCGGAGTGGAAGGGATCGGTGTGGCGCCGTCGCCGGTGGCGGTGACCAGCGGCGCAACCCGCGGGGCCACCGGGCGCGGAGCGGGGGCAGGGCGCGGCGGCGCATCGGCCTTGGGCGCGCGCGGTGCAGCTGCCGGGGCCGCCGCCTTCTCGTCATTGGCTTTGACCGGCGAGGGGCGGGCTTTCAGCCCCAGCCGATGCGCTTTGCCGATCACTGCATTGCGGCTGACCCCGCCCAGTTCCTCGGCGATCTGGCTGGCGGTCGATCCACCTTCCCACATTTTGGTCAGTTGTTCGATCCGCTCGTCGGTCCAGCTCATGCTTCTATCTCTTTCCTGCGCGGCGCAGCGCCGCAAACTTGCTATCCGGGCCGCGCGGCGATAGTCGCAGCAGCATGGCCGATCAACCTATTCCCACATCAGCAACCGCAAACAGCGCCGCAGTAACTGCGCCGCAAGTTCCCGGATTCCCAGAACGGGGCGTGCCCGTGTTCGGCCGCTTTAACCGCCTCGGGCTGTGGACGCTCTATATGAAGGAGGTCCGCCGTTTTTTCAAGGTTCAGACGCAGACGATCTGGGCTCCGGCGATGACCACGCTGCTTTATCTGATGATTTTCACCGTCGCGATGGGGCGCGGTGGGCGCGAAGTGCTGGGCGTACCGTTCGCCAGCTTCATCGCGCCGGGGTTGATCGTCATGGGGATGGTCAGCAATTCGTTTGCCAATACCAGCTTCAATTTCCTGTCGGGCAAGATCATGGGCACAATTGTCGATTACCTGATGCCGCCCTTGTCGAACATTGAACTGATTATCGGGTTGATCGGTGCGGCCGTCACCCGTGCGGTGCTGGTCGGGCTAGCGATTGCCCTGGCCATGGTGTTGTGGCCCGGCGTTTCGCTCAGCGTGGCGCATCCCTGGGCGATCATCTGGTTCGGTCTGATGGGCTCAACCTTGCTCGCGGTTGTCGGCCTGATAACCTCGCTCTGGGCTGAAAAGTTCGATCACGCGGCGATGGTGTCCAACTTCGTGATTACCCCGCTGACCATGCTTTCGGGCACATTCTACGTCATCCATAACCTCAGCCCAGCGTTTCAAGCGGTTAGCCGGGTCAATCCGTTCTTCTACATCATCTCGGGCTTCCGCTATGGTTTCCTGGGGGTCAGCGATATTGGCGATAGCAACCTGGCGGTGCTGAATGGCGCGCTTTATCTGGGCGGGTTGACCATATTCCTGAGCTGGGTGCTTTATGCGCTGCTCAAGAGCGGGTGGAAGCTGAAGAGCTAATGCGTCAATGAAGCGCGCAGGCGATACCGGCCTTTGGCAAAGTCTTCAAACAGCTCTGACACCGATGGGTGGTCAACCGGCCCGGCTTCGCCGTCATTCAGCAAGTTCTGCTGGCTGACGTAGGCAGTGTAGCTCGAATCCCCATTTTCAGCGAACAGGTGATAAAACGGCTGTTCGCGCGGCGGACGGACTTCTTTGGGAATCGATTCGTACCATTCCTCGCTGTTGGCGAAGACCGGGTCGACATCGAAAATAACCCCGCGGAAATCGAACAATTTATGGCGCACGATATCGCCGATCCCGAATTGGGTCCGGGCAGCGCGCGGAGCATCAATGTGCCGTCCGGCCTGCGGAGAGAAGAATGATGCACGGTCCATTACCAGCAATATAGGCCTTGTCGGGCTGCGAAACAACGCCAACTGCACGGGCGTCCACCAATTTGGCTCACGGATGAGCTAGCGGGGCTTGGCAAGCGCGCCGTCATCGGCTAACCGCGCGGCTCTTCGACCGGACCGGGCCACCGCGCCCGCTTCCAGCACTTCTGCGGAGAGGTGGCAGAGTGGTCGAACGCGCCGCACTCGAAATGCGGTTTACGGCAACGTAACGTGGGTTCGAATCCCACCCTCTCCGCCAGATCGCCGATCGAAGTCGGTCTCATCCGAACTCAAAATGAACACCAAAAACCACGCAGGACTGCCAGCTGAGCAAGCTTTCGACGGGGATTTGTGTTCGAGTTGGACCGCCGGAGAACGGGCCAGACCGCGGCCGAAACTATGGCTGAGATTATGGCTTGCCAAGCGCAAATGGCCCGCTATTTCGATTTTCATGTCCGCGCGCGCGCGTAGCAAACTCAACGTAAGACAGCTTGCCAGCCTGACCGAGCCCGGCATCTATTCCGACGGAGGTGGGCTTTACCTGCGGGTGAGGCAGTCAGGCCGATCGTGGTTCTTCATCGGTACCCTGCACGGCAAGCGTCAGGAAATGGGCTTGGGGTCTGTTTTCGACGTGTCGCTGGCCAAGGCCCAGGAAAAGGCGGCGGCTGCTCGTGAAATGATTCTGGATGGCCGGGATCCCCGCGCTTCACGTCCAAGCAAGCCAGCACCAGGCGAGAAGCCCCTTACTTTCGGGCAATACGCGATACAGCACCTCGATGAGATCGACGATGGGTTCAAAAACCCAAAACATCGGCAGCAATGGCGCAACACGCTGAAGACAAGGACCATGTAGTGCCGTTGAGCGACGCTGCCGTTGCCGTTCTGACGACCGTGAAAGGTGGCGAGCGTAAACCCAGCAATCCAGTCTTTGCCGCACCGCGCGGCGGGCCGTTCTCGGACATGGCGCTAACCCAGCTGCTAAAGCGCATGGGTCGCTCGGACATCACGGTTCACGGCTTTCGATCAACGTTCCGTGACTGGGCTGGTGATGAAACGCAGTTCGAGCGCGAAACGATCGAAATGGCCCTCGCACACTCGGTCGCATCGAAGACCGAAGCCGCATACCGAAGAGGCCGTGCCCTCGATAAAAGGCGCGACCTCATGGCGGCATGGGCGGCTTACTGCGACGGCAAACCCATCGCGACCGTTCAGAATCAATCTAAGAGTCGAGTGGATTCGACCGGTGGGGAAGGACAAGGAGCCGACGGTCGTCGCTACCCGCTGCCGCAAAATTGCTTGAACAACTCGGCGAATTCCAGCGCGGCCACCGGTTCCGCGTCATGCAGACAACCGCACACATCGTTGATCTGGCGCAAGGTTTTGCTGCGGGCGGGATCGCGGCGCTGTTCTTCAAGGGTGCGACGCTGGGCGAGCAAATCTATGGCGGGGCCCAATACCGGGAATTCAACGACGTTGATATTCTCGTTCGGCCCACCCAGCGCAGCGCCGCTGAAGCAGTGCTTGCGGCTTTGGACTTTCAACCGATTGTCGCAGATGCTGGCTTCAGGAACGCTTTTTTCGGCTATCTGCGGCAGCACAATTTCAAGCACCACGCCAGCCGCACCACAGTCGATCTGCACTGGGGTTTTGTCGGAACCGGACCTTTCCCGATCGCGGCCGAGCGGGCCTTGAGCAGCGCCGTCCAGCTGAATTTGGCCGGCGCCGCAATCGCAGTTCCCAGCACCGAGGCGCAGGCGCTGATCCTGGCCGGACATGGCCAAAAAGAAGGGTGGGCAGCGTTTGGCTGGGTGCTTGATTTTGCGACGTTTGCCGCCGCCAATCCGGCCCTGTCCTGGGCGCGATCTTGCTCGTCGAGCGGTTGTTCGGCTTTGCCATCGATCAGAAGCTGGCGCGATTGGCCGAACAGCACGTTGCGCTAGCTGACAACGCCGAGCGGATCATTGGTAACCTGGCGGCTTTGGCAGAGCGCAAATTCGAGGATGATCTGATGGGCGGCTTTCACTTGTGTGAGACGCCATTTCAGCGT